>NZ_JBXFWM010000067.1:0-25505 GCF_056856655.1 Stenotrophomonas sp. STEN033 | reverse complement strand
GGCGCCGCCCGGTGGGGTGCGGTGTCGCCGGGGGCACGCCCCCCCCCGGGCACCGCCGCCGGGGGGGGTGGGCCTTCCCGGGGCTACGCGGTCTAGCCCCCCCCCAATTCACTGCGTTCCGGCCCCCAATGCCGCCCCGCCGACCCTGTTTCACAGCGGCAGCTTGACACTCCAAAGCCAAGAACTGACGCTTACGCCATGAGTATCGACCTAACCCCCCTTGATCTTCGAGAGCTGAACACTCTCATCCGCGCCGCACAGGACAGGCACAAAGCGCTCACCCAACGTCAACCTGCGGACAAGGTAAGGCGCAACCTCACAGCATTGGCCAAGCAGACCGGCTATACGATCGAAGAGCTGTTCGGCCCGGGGGCCGATGCCGCCGCCGTGAAGAGCAAGCCAGCGCGGCGCAAGGGGCCGAAGGTCAAGCCCAAGTACCGCGACCCGGAAAACCGTTGGAACACCTGGACCGGCCGCGGCAAGATGCCGCTCTGGCTGGCCTCCAAGATCCGCTTCGGGCAGACCGCCACCGACTTCCTGATCCCCGGCGTGGCAAAGCTCACCCCGAAGGAAACGGTGCTGACCGGCAAGCGCAAGCTGTTCAAGCAGGGCTGAAGGCGGCGGACCAGCGATTGATGCCGCTCTTGTAGGAGCGGCGTCAGCCGCGAAGCTGGTGGAAATTGAACTGCGGCGTTGCATGGCTCCCGGCTACGACTGGCTGGTTTGCTTCGCGGCTCCTGCGGCAACGCTTGTAACGCTCCTGCCGAGCATGGCTCGGCACTACATTGCAGCTTTGCTTGTAAAGCCTCTGCAGAGCATGGCTCGGCGCTACATTGCAGCTTTGCTTGTAAAGCCTCTGCCGAGCATGGCTCGGCACTACAGGCTTGTGCTGCGCCTGCAAATGGCTGGCGATGCGCGCTTTTGCCCCCTCCCTTTGCCGCAGGCAAGGGGAGGGTTGGGGAGGGGTGCTGTTCGCCGTTGAGCTGCGGTTGATGCATCGTCAGCTTCGCGGCTTACGCCGCTCCTGCAACATTGCTTGTAAAGCCCCTACCGAGCATGGCTCGGCACTACACCCCCTCCCTTTGCCGCAGGCAAGGGGAGGGTTGGGGAGGGGTGCTGTTCGCGGTTGATCCGCGGCGGACGCAACACCAGCTTCGCGGCTTACGCAGCTCCTGCAACATTGCTTGTAAAGCCCCTGCCGAGCATGGCTCGGCACTACAGCTGGGGCATTGCTTGTAATGCCTCTTGCCGAGCATGGCTCGGCACTACAGTTGCGGCATTGCTTGTAATGCCGCTTGCCGAGCATGGCTCGGCACTACAGTTGCGGCATTGCTTGTAATGCCGCTTGCCGAGCATGGCTCGGCACTACGGGTTCATGCCGCGCTGCTTGATTCCGGGGTGTCGACCAGTTGGTTGATGCGGCGCAGGGCGCTTTGCAGTTGGCGGCGGTTGCTTGCCTGCCCCAGTGACAAGCGGAAACCGCGGCTGCGGCGTGCGCCATCCGGTCTGAATGCCGATGAAGGTGAGATCACCAAGCCCTGCAGCTGGGCAGCGCGCACAAACCCTGCATCGGTCCACGGCTCCGGTACGCTGCACCAGGCATGCAGTCCTGACGCCTGCACCTTCAACGAAGGAACCAGCAGATGAGCGGCCAGCGCGGTGCGTTCGTGTGCTTCATCCAACACCTGATTCAACAATGCGTTCGCCGAACCATCCAACAGCAGCTGGCTTACCAGGGCCATCACCAGTGGATGCCCCATCAGGCAAATCGAGCGCAAAGCAATTGCCAGTGCTTCTGCATGCTGCTCCGATGGACAGCGCACGAATGCCGTGCGCAAACCTGGACTGATCGCCTTCGACAAGGTTGATACGTAGTACACATGCGCCGGTGCCAGCGCCGCAATCGGCGTTGGCTTTTCCACAGCGTGATGCCAGTAAGGATCATCCTCGATGGCCAGCAGATCCAGCCGCTGCAGCACACCTGCCAACTCAACCCGCCGCTGCGGCGGAATCGTCAGCGCCGTCGGGTTGTTGCAGGTGGGATTGAGGTAAACAACGCGTGCCCCACTCTGCCGCGAGGCGCGCTCCAACGCCTCCGGACACATTCCCTTCTCATCGCCATCGACCGGCAGCAAGCGTCGTCCCAATGATCGTGCTGCCTGCAGCAAGCCCGGATACACCAGGTGATCGCAGAGAATCACCTCGCCTTCCTGGGTCTGGCTGATCAGGATCGAGGCCAGCGCCGACTGCGCGCCTTCAGCAACCACCAGACCCGCATCAGCAACATCGCCCAGCATCGGCTGCAGCCAGCTGGTCGCTGCATGCCGGTCGGTCGGGCTGCCGCCAGCAAGGTGATACGTCATCAGGTTGGGCGCATTGCTGCGTGCAAGCACGGCGGCTGCGCCACGTCGCAAGGCATCGTTCAAGGCCAACGCATCCGGTACCGGCGGCACGTTCATGCTCAGGTCCACCGGTTGGCCGAAGGCCGCTTTCGGCGGTGCGATGAAACTGCCCTGCGGTCCACGCGCTTCGATCAGACCACGTCGGCGCGCCTCATCAAACGCACGCGTCACCGTGGTCAGGTCGATGCCGAGCTGCTTTGCCAATGCCCGCTGCGATGGCAGGCGATGGCCGGGCACCAGCTCGCCGGTGTTCATGCTGCGCTCGATGCTGTTGACGATACGCAGGTAGATCGGGCCGCTGCTGCGCAGCGCGCTGTCCATCCAGTTCATCGCCAAACCCCCTGTTTACCGGCAAAAACTGCGACATCCTGTCGCACCATGTATGGACGATGTAGCCACGTATTGTTTGCATCAGCGGCGGGTGCCTGCTCACAACCATCGGTCGGTTGGGGCGGGTGCCCGCTGTTTTTTGCGCGCGGACAGAACGTCCACGCACGCTGGCATGCATGCAGATTCATCAGCAGTAGATCAAGACTTGCTTTGCCAAGGGCAGTAACAGCCCACCGCCAGCAATCCGCGTGGGCGCACCGTCTGGCCATCGACCAGCTTGTCGAGAATCGGTTCGACAAAACTATTGGCCGAATTGCAGACCATGCCGATGCTGTACGGTCCGGCGTAGGCCAGATGCCCTGCCCTGTCCCAGATCGCAACCGCAGGGCTGGCCGGGATATGTTCGGCGCCTTCAATCGTCGGCAGTTCCGTCAGACGACCACGCAGATACTCGGGCAACTCACCTGTCGTGCCCGGGCGGCGCACCGCGTAGAAATCGATGTTGGCGCGGCGATACATGCTGATCAGATAACTCAGATGCGCGCCGGTTTCGCGGTTGCAGACCTTGCAGGCCGGGTCCCAGAAATGCACGACGCGGATGCGCCCATCCGCGCCAGCCAGTTCCGGCGGCAGCTTGAGCTGGGTGTCGTCGAAGACGATGGCCTGCTCGGCGAACGTGGCCTGCTCGCTGAGGCCGAAGTACTGCCATAGCGCTATCGCAATACCGGCCATCAGCACGCAGCCCGCAGCGATCCACAGCCGCATCCCGCGCCGGCGCCGGCGCGGCGATGCGCCGTTGGGCGGACTCACGAGGCAGCGTCCGCGCCGAACTTGTGCTCGTACTGTTCCAGCATCTCGGCGCAGGAATCGGCCTGGGCGCGACGGTAGATCTCGGTACGCTCCGGCGCGCGGCTGCGCTGCAGGCACTGCTCGATGGCCGCGCGCTCACTGGCCTGCACGTCGGCGGTCTGCGGCCGCGAGCAAACATAGACCAGCGACGCCAGCGCCAGCACCACGAAACCGGCGCAGCCCAGCATCACCAGATGAAACTTCAGCTTGTCCCGACGCACAGCAGCTACCCGCATATCCATACAAGATACGCAATGTATCATTTTTGTATGGATATGACCGGAGGCCAGTTAAACGATGGCCTGCGTCCGCGTCTCAGGTGCAGCCGAGATGACCTCGGTCAGCTTGGTCAACGCCGCCGCCAGGCTGTGCTGGTCCACCGCTCCGCCCAGGGACAGGCGGATAGCATTGCCGGCCTGCTCCTCGATGCTGAAGGCCTCCGAGCTGGCGATGCCCAGGCCTTGTGCCTGCGCGGCCTGGATCAGCCGGTACTGGTCCAGCCGCGGCGGCAACGGCAGCCACACATGCAGGCCGGACGGGTGCGCCTGATAGGGCTTGGGCAGGATGCGCGCGGCGATCTGCTGGCGCTGGCGCAGCTCCTGCTGGAAGCGGCGCACCATCTCATCGGCCTGGCCGCTACGGATCCAGTGCGAGGCCACCGCCACCATGGATTGGGTCGGCATCAGCGCGATCGAGCGCAGGGCGTCCAACAGCGGCTCCATCGGCTCGCCCGGCGGCACCACCAGGTAGGCGGTGCGCAGGCCCGGCGCCAGGCACTTGGACAGGGTGGAAACGTAGTAAACCGGGGCATCCGGGTGGCTATCCACCGCCAGCGGCGGTGCCGCGTCGGCTGCCAGCAGCCAGTACGGATCGTCCTCGACCACCGCCACGCCATGGCGGCGGGCAATGGCCAGAATGGCCGCGCGCCGGGCCTGCGACATGGTCGCCGTGGTCGGGTTCTGGATGGTCGGGATCAGGTAGATCAGGGCCGGCTTGCGCTGCTGGCAGGCCGCTTCCAGCGCGTCCGGCAGCATGCCTTCGGCGTCCATGGCGATGGAGACGATGCCCCGCTGCAGCACACGTGCGGCGGCCAGCAGGCCCGGATAGGTGAGCTGTTCGGCGGCGATCAGGTCACCTGGCTGGGTCTTGGCCAGCACGATGGCGCATAGCGCGGCCTGCGCGCCAGGGCAGATCACCACCCGCTCGGCGGAGACGTTGCCGAGGATCGGCGCCAGCCACTGCACGGCGGCGGCACGGTCATCGCGGGAGCCCGCGCCGACGTGGTAACTCATCAACTCGCCCTGCCCCGGCTGCTGGCTGAGCTGCTGGAAGCCGCGCTCCATGCTCTGCGCGAACGGGCTGCTGCCCAGCAGCGGCGGGATGTTCATGCTCAGGTCCACCGAGGTGGCGCTGTTGCCGGCCGACATGGCGATGAAGGTGCCGCCGGCGCCCTGCGCGTCGAGCAGGTCAGACTGGCGCAGCTCGGCGTAGGCACGGGTCACCGTGGTCAGGTCCACGCCCATCAGCTGGGCCAGGTCGCGCTGCGGCGGCAGACGATCGCCGGGCTGCAGCACGCCATCGTTCACGGCATCGCGTACCTGCTGGGCAATCTGCAGGTAGAGCGGACCGCTGCCCTCGGCGAAGGGACGGACCCAGGTCCGGTTGGGCTTTTTCAGGCGTCGGCCTGCGGCTGGCTGCTGCATCGGGTGAACCTTCCCTGCTTTGTACGTGCACCAACCCATACAATGATGTATCTTGTATGGACTTGACTGGATCGGCAATCCTTTTGTAGGCACCGCCGTACGGACAGTGTAGCCGCTCCCGGCCCATGCGCCGGGCATCGGCGGTCCCCGCTCAAGAGCTCCTTCAACAGGGTCGACCTTCAATGAATATCTGCTGGAAACGCATCCGCCCAGCGCTGGCCGCTTTGGCATGCGTGGGCCTGTCTGGCTGCAACTGGGTACTACTGGACTCCAAGGGCGACGTGGGCATTGCCCAGCGCGACCTGATCATCATCTGCATCGCCTTGATGCTGATCGTGGTGATACCGGCCATCGTGGTGACCTTCGTCTTTGCCTGGCGCTACCGTTCCGGCAATACCAAGGCCAGGTACATGCCCGATTGGGCGCACTCGACCAAGGTGGAAATCGTGGTCTGGGGCGTGCCCCTGGTCATCGTCGCCGTGCTGGCCGTGATCGTGTGGAAATCCACCCACGAGCTTGACCCTTACAAGCCGCTGGATATTCCCGGCGAGCCACTGCATGTGGAAGTGATCGCCACCGACTGGAAATGGGTATTCGTTTACCCGGACCTGGGCATCGCCACGGTCAACCAGCTCAACTTCCCGGCCGGGCAACAGCTGGCCTTCGACATCACCTCCAACTCGACGATGAATACCTTCTTCATCCCGCAGCTGGGTGGGCAGATCTATGCGATGGCCGGCATGCGCACGCAGCTGCACCTGGTGGCGAACGAGCAAGGCAAGTTCGACGGCATGTCGGGCAACTACAGCGGCCACGGCTTCTCCAACATGAAGTTCGTCGCCACCGCGATGAGCCAGCCGCAGTTCGATGACTGGGTTGCGCAGGTGCGGCAGTCGCCGGATCAACTGAGCTTCGACGAATTCAAGCGTCTGGCCGCGCCCACCCGCAAGGAACCGGTGCGCCACTTCGCCAGCGTCGAGCCGCTGCTGTTCAAGAAGGTCATCGACCAGTTCATCGGCGTGGGTGAGAACACCGCGGCCCCATCGGGCCACAACGCAGCTTCCAAGGCCTCCCAGGAGTAATGAGCATGTTCGGTAAGTTGACGTGGGACGCCGTGCCGTTGCACGACCCGATCGTCGTGGTGACATTGGCGGGCATGGTGCTGGGCGGCATCGCATTGCTCGCCGCCGTCACCTATTTCAAGTTGTGGGGCGCGCTGTGGCGCGACTGGTTCACCACCGTGGACCACAAGAAGATCGGCATCATGTACATCGTGGTGGCGCTGGTGATGCTGGTGCGCGGCTTTGCCGATGCACTGATGATGCGCGCGCAGCTGGCCGCGGCCGGCCCTGGCAGCGATGGTTTCCTGCCACCGGAGCACTACGACCAGATCTTCACCGCGCATGGCGTGATCATGATCTTCTTCGTGGCCACACCCTTCGTCGTGGGCCTGATGAACATCGTGGTGCCGCTGCAGATCGGCGCACGCGATATGGCCTTCCCCTTCCTCAATGCTTTCAGCTTCTGGATCTTCGTGGTCGGCGCTGCGCTGATGATGATCTCGCTGGGCCTTGGCGAGTTCGCGATGACCGGTTGGGTGGCGTACCCGCCGTTGTCCGGCATCGAGTTCAGTCCAGGGGTAGGTGTTGATTACTACATCTGGGCATTGCAGGCCTCCGGTGTCGGCACATTGCTGACCGGCGTCAACCTGTTCATCACCATCCTGCGCATGCGTGCGCCGGGCATGACCTTGATGAAGATGCCGGTGTTCACCTGGACCGTGCTGGTCACCAGCGTGATCATTATTGCCGCGTTCCCGATCCTGACCGTCGCCCTCGGCGCGCTCACCCTGGACCGCTACCTGGACTTCAACTTCTACACCAATGACCTGGGTGGCAACCCGATGATGTACGTCAACCTGGTGTGGGCCTGGGGTCACCCGGAAGTGTACATCCTGGTATTGCCGGCGTTCGGCATCTTCTCCGAGATCACCGCCACGTTCTCGCGCAAGAAGCTGTTCGGCTACAAGTCGATGGTGGGTGCAACGCTGGCGATCGGCATCCTGTCGTTCGTGGTGTGGCTGCACCACTTCTTCACCATGGGCTCCGGTGCCAGCGTCAATGCCTTCTTCGGCATCATGACGATGATCATCGCGATCCCGACCGGCGTGAAAATCTTCACCTGGTTGTTCACCATGTACGGCGGCCGCGTCGAGTTCAGCGTGCCGATGCTGTGGACCATCGCCTTCCTGGTGACCTTCACCATCGGTGGCATGACCGGCGTGCTGCTGGCCATCCCGGGCGCGGACTTCCTGCTGCACAACAGCCTGTTCCTGGTGGCCCACTTCCACAACACCATCATCGGTGGTGCGCTGTTCGGCTACCTGGCCGGCTTCGTCTACTGGTTCCCCAAGGTGTTCGGCTTCACCCTCAACGAACGCCTGGGCAAGTGGTCGTTCGCCTGCTGGATCATCGGCTTCTACCTGGCCTTCATGCCGCTGTACATGCTCGGCTTCATGGGCATGACCCGGCGCATGAACCAGTACGACAACCCGGCGTGGACGCCCTACCTGATTGCCGCCTTCGTAGGCGCACTGTTCGTGTTCGCTGGCATCGTGCTGATGCTGGTGCAGATCTACGTCAGCGTCCGCGACCGCAAGCAGAACCAGGACATCACCGGCGACCCGTGGAATGCACGCACGCTGGAATGGCAGACGCCTTCGCCGCCGCCTTTCTACAACTTCGCCGTGGTGCCCAAGGCCGACACCCTGGACGCCTTCCACGAAGCCAAGAAGCAAGGCCTGCCCAAGCCACCCAAGCACTACGCGCCTATCCACATGCCGCGTAACACCGGCGTGCCGCTGATCCTCAACATCTGGATCCTGGCGCTGTGCTTCGCCTTGATCTGGCACATCTGGTGGCTGGCCGGTGCGAGCTTCGTGGCGATGATCGTCACCTTGATCGTGCGCTCCTACGACGAGGACGTGGACTACTACGTCAGCGCCGAAGAAGTGGCCGCCATCGAGAACCAACACCAGAACAAGCTCAAGCAGCACAGGGTGATTGCATGAACATCATGTCCAATGTCGCCGTAGACAACGCACAGGCGGCCGAGCACAGCCATGACGACCATGGCCACGACCAGGGCGGCATGAAGGTCTTCGGCATGTGGGTCTACCTCATGTCCGACCTGGTGCTGTTCGGCTCGCTGTTCGCCTCCTACGCGGTGCTCAGCAACGCGTATGCAGGCGGCCCGACCGGTGCCGAACTGTTCTCGCTGCCGTTCGTGTTGGTGGAGACCTTCCTGCTGCTGGTGTCCAGCATCACCTACGGCCAGGCCGTGCTGGCGATGCACCGCCAGGACAAGCGCGCCGTGCTGACCTGGCTGGGCGTGACCTTCGCACTCGGTGCCGGCTTCATCGGCATGGAAGTGTATGAGTTCAACCACCTCATCCACATTGGCGCCGGCCCCACCACCAGCGCCTACCTGTCCGCGTTCTTCGCGCTGGTTGGCACGCACGGCCTGCACGTGGCCAGCGGCCTGATCTGGATGGCGGTGGTGATGCACCAGGTGAAGCGTCGCGGGCTCACCCCGACCAATGTCACCCGCATCTCCTGCCTGAGTCTGTTCTGGCACTTCCTGGACCTGGTCTGGATCTGCGTCTTCACCTTTGTCTATCTGATTGGAGTGTTCTGAACATGTCCGACAACGACACCTCCCGCGCCGGCAGCGGACATGGCTCCACCAGGTCCTACCTGATCGGCTTCGTGATCTGCGCCGTGCTCACCATCATCCCCTTCCTGCTGGTGATGAACCCGACGCTGTCGCGGCCACTGACGATGGCCTTGCTGGTCGGCTTCGCCGTCGTGCAGATCATCGTGCAGCTGGTGTACTTCCTGCACATGAACCGCTCCTCGGAGGGCGGCTGGAACCTGGCCAGTTTTGTTTTCACCCTGGTCATTCTTTTCATCGTGGTAGCGCTCTCCATCTGGATCATCTGGAGCATGCACTTCCACATGATGGTCAACTGACGCACGCAACGGGCCGGCACACATTGCCGGCCCGTTGCATGCAGTTCGGCTGTCCGTCCTTCATCGACCATAGCCATGTCCCGCACCAACACCCCCGCCACCGGCCTCGCCGCACTGGCCTGCAAACTGCACTTGTCCACCATCGCGATAAGCGCCGCCACCCTGCTGCTGGTCGCCTGTGCCGCAAAGCCCAAGGTGGATTTCTACGGCAAGGACATCGCCTGCGAAGCACTCGGCCAGCAATGGACGATGCCCGACAGCACAGGCGTAAGCCGAAGCCCGGCCGACCTCAACGGCAAAGTGACCTACCTGTTCTTCGGCTTCACCAGCTGCCCGGACGTCTGCCCCACCACCATGGTGGAACTGAACCGCGTAAAGCACCTGATGGGCTCGGACGCCGACAAACTGCAGGTGATCTTCGTCACCGTCGACCCGGCCCGCGATACGCCCGCCGTCGCCGAAACCTATGTAAAAGCCTTCGACCCCACCGCAACCGCACTGGTAGGCAACGACCAGCAACTAGCCGCAATGGCAGCATCCTTCAAAGCCTTCTACGACCGCGAAGAAGGCAAGCACCCCGGCGCCTACTCGATGAGCCACACCGCAGGCGGCTACGTATTCGATCGCCAAGGACGGCTGCGTTTGTTCGCGCCCTACGGCATGCCGGTGGAGCAGCTGTTCTCGGATGTGCAGCGACTAACGCTGGAGCCAACACGCCCCAACCCAACAATCTGTGACACAACCGGATAGCCCGGAACCCGCAAGACCAAAGCCCCTCTCCCTCCGGGAGAGGGGTTGGGGTGAGGGCAGAACAAAACCACCAACCCCAAACCTCCAACACCCCAACCAAACTCAACCGCAAAACCTAAAGCACCCTCACCGCTCAACACACCCACCACCAACCTCCCCACCCGAAACAAACACCCCAACCGCCTCAACAAAACACCCAGGCACAAAGTAAGACAGCAAATGCGTCCCACCCTTGGAAATCCCCAATTCTAGCGGTCGAATAAAATGGAGCTGTGCAGCCGATGCCCACTCCTGCATTGGCGCGACCCAGCCGAGCGCCAAGTTTGGGAGCTCGTGGTTGCAAGCCCATAGCAAGCGGATGGCCTACAAAATTGGACCGCCGTCGAAATGGAAACCGATCTTCATTTATGCTTCTTATTGACCCTTAGGAAGTCCTTTTCTGGGCCGTAGCTATTAACTACGCCATGGCGTACAAGGAAGTCGAGCATCGCGACAACATGCGGTGCGTTCGAAACCTTGGGGCGTTCCTTGCCCGGTTCAGTTAGGCTGGCATATTCATCACCTAGCTCCCTGAGGATAGACGAGATTTGAGGTTCAGTGATCTGACTTAGGATCATCCCTACCAACTTCAGCACTGTGTCCGCGTCAAGGCTTTCCTTTGCTAGACGATCAACCAATTCAAAATCGACACTAACCATCTTCTCAGCAGCATAGCGGCCAAGCTGGAGTCGCCCCTTGACGTCGCTAGCATCTGCATAATCTGTAGCATTTGCGACAACGACTGCCTTTATCGAGTCTCTGACAGAAGGGCTTTTAAGCAGCATTTCAAGATCACTGCCAATCGAATCTGGAGTGACGAACTCTTCGAACTTTCTAGAGGATCCGATGAACCTTTCCTTTGTTTGCCAGCTCAGATCTTGAAGACGCAAATAGGTATTTAGCGTATCGTTCACAACCGACTTGAATCGCCCAGGCTTTTGTAGACACTCTTCAGCCGTTTAGTGCGTACTGCCGTTCAAACTCTATCGGGGACAGGCCGCCATTGGAACCGTGTCGCCGTGTCGGGTTGTAAAACATCTCGATGTACTGGAAGACATCGGCGCGTGCCTCGTCGTGATTGCTGTAGATCCGCCGCTTAATCCGTTCGCGTTTCAACAGCTGGAAGAAGCTCTCCATTGCTGCGTTGTCGTGGCAATTTCCTCGTCGGCTCATGCTGCATACGATGTCGTGCTCACGCAGGAAGCACTGCCAGTCTTCGCTGGTGAACTGCGTTCCTTGGTCAGAGTGCAGAAGCAAACCTGGAGCGGGTTTGCGCCTCCAAACCGCAGCGAGCAGCGCTTGCAGAACCAAGTCGGTGTGCTGCGTGGGGCGCGTCGCCCAACCCACCACCTGGCGTGAGAACAAATCGAGTACAACGGCCAGGTACATGAAGCCGTCGTAAGTCCGGATGTAGGTGATGTCCGTTACCCATGCGCGATTTGGTTCACTCACTTTGAAGCCACGGGCCAAGACGTTCTTTGCCACTGAGCCCACGGGCCCACTCAATGGGCGCGGTCTACGGCCATAGCCAACCATCGCCCGAAGCCCTTCGTTCTTCATCAATCGCGCTACGCGATGCCTGCTACACGTCTCCCCTAGCTCGCGAAGATCCGAAGTGATCTTGCGATGTCCGTAGACCGAGCCACTCTCAAGCCAGCTGTGCTTGATCAGTCCAAGCAGTCGTTGGTCATCCCGTTCGCGGGGGCTTATCGGGCCTCGAAGCCAGGCGTAGTAACCGCTGCGATGGACACTCAGTACCCGGCACATGGCTGCCAACCCGAACTGATCCACATGGCGCTTCATGAAGGCGTACTTTGCTCTTACCCCTTGGCAAAGTACGCGGCGGCTTTTTTTAGGATGTCTCGCTCTTCAGTGACGCGACGCAACTCAGCTTTTAGCCGTCGGACTTCCGCGTTCTGATCAACCTCAACGCGGCGGCCTACCTCTCCCAAGCCGTGCTGACGTCTCCAACCGTACAAACTGTGGACCGATACACCCAGCCGCTCAGCGACTTCAGCTACTGGCCGGCCATATTCGACAATTTGCCGAACTGCCTCGATCTTGAACTCATCCGTGTAACGTTTCGTACTCATAACCACCTCCGCCTAAGCCATAGTTTATGGCTGCGAGGTGTCTACGAAATCCTGGGCGATTCAGAATCACTAGATCGAAGAACTTTGTTCTATTTGCTCTAATGACCTCACATTCCGCAGGATCATCGGTTGCCTGCAGATCGTGATCAAATCTTCGACCGTCGCTGGCAATACTCAGGCGATCAAAGATACTATCCTTAATCGCATACACAAAATAAATCTGTTGCTTAATCTGTGGCGAGCCATTTAGAAGAGCATTGAGAGAACGCAAGGTCTCAAAAATGTGCGAATCGTTGAACCTATCGATATCCTCAAAGATCACGACCGTGCGCTTGGATATCTCAAAAAAGTAAACGATCTCGTCAAGGTACTGATCAAAATAGGACACCGATTTTTCGTCAAGCGTAACCGTTGCAGCACCCGCCGAAACCTCTTTGATGTTCAATCTACCAAACAAGGCATGCCGCAACATAAGACAGATGAGCACCCCAAAAGACAGGACAACCAAATGAGACCATTGCTCATTCAACTTAACGCCCGGAAACGCAAGCAGTATCTTGCCCGTCCAGCCTGTCAAAAGGAAAGTCGTTGCCAGTATCGTACCGATCAACAGAGATAGCAGCACTTCTCTCATCCAACGGAATCGCTCAATCCGCCTGAAACGCGACCCTGGCGTTTTCCGAGGCTTTTCTCTGTAGAGGAGCTGTTTGACGATCTCCTGCTGAATTGTATTTGTTGGCGATGTCGCCTGCGGCGGCGGGCCGTCCTCTGCTGCGGCTTGCTCGATTGGCGCCAAAGTGGACAGCGACAATTCGAGAACCTTTTTCTTATGAATCAATGCAATTTTCTTAAGAATACTACTCTTTCCGACGCCATAGTTTCCCGACAATGCGATGTTTTGAATTCGCTTGTCCTTCAGGGCTGCGTCGAGCATCTGCACATAGACGCCGTGTTCCGCCTCCATATACTCTGGAGTTAGCGGACTCAGATCGGGGGGCGCCGCAGGGACACTCTTCCTAGGATATCCAAACATTACTATTCCCTGTTGTTTCAAATCTATAGCCGGTTCAAAAGCCAGGTTTGAAAACCTTGAAAGCTAAGAGAGCCCTTTATGCGATCCGCCTTGACCCCGCACCGAGAAACTACCGGGGGACGGCCTGATCCGTCATCAAGAAAGGATATCGAAGCCATTTAGCGTAACGATGAAACCAATTTGTATAGCTCGCCATTTCTTTCGCCGGATCTAATTTGTGTAGCGATCATATCAAACCCCATTTTCACTCACCCTACTGCCAAATCCCCTTAGCAGACCATCCCGTGGATTGCCCACCTAATACTAGGCTATTCCATCAATACGCTTTCGCTAATTCGACTGAACTCGATCTTCATAGTTTTTCCCTTGATCGCTTGCCAAAGCTTGGCATGTGGATATTTCGACCTGACAAGCGACTCCAATTCTGTCCGAAGCGCACTCCCACGGACGCCGAAGTAAACGCCGACCAGCTCCCGAGGATGGAAGCGTATGTCCTCTACTTCATTTCGCGGGAACCGCCCGAGACCAGAAACCAGTCGAAGTTCCTTTTCATCCCGCCAGCGACTCGACTTGAAGAACATGAGCGGATCAACAATGTCAGGTTCCAAATTTCGGTTCCCAGCCAAAAACTCTGCCCAGCCCTCATCGGTTAAAACCGGAGGCGCACGGTCAGCATATACAATCGGCTTAGCTAATCCGTACGCACTATCGAGTCCAGGTATGCTCGCAAACTCCAGGACCACCCCTTGATTTTCCGCCGCGTACAACCCCCACATACCCGTGTCGTCGTTTACGTTACTGAAACACAACACTTTAATCTTGCTAAGGTGCTCTACGATCTGCAGTCCGAATTCGTCCAATATCTGCGGTAACTTCGCAATTGAGGCTATTACTCCTGGACGCATCTCATTTTGAAATTTATCTTTTCCCATCACAAGAAATTGGACGCGATTAGCTTCTAATATCGCTCCCAATGCATTTGCGGGAAGACGAAGCCCCGGGTTGACTAATCTTTCCCACATCAGGTCGAGCGCACGATGCGCAACAAAGTCGCGGTCAACCTCAGTCGAAAATGGTTCCGACATGTCGAAAAGGTCATTGAAGCGAGACGGACGGGACCATCTAAGCGTGCCGTCCCTGAGTGTTGGGCGTGCTCCACTTGCATTTAGGTATTTGAAGTAACGATCCATCGACTCCGGTCCGAATTCCTGTGAAGAGATCCTAAGGCTGACCGTCGGGGGACTCAAGTTGTCACCACTCCGTAATTTTTATCCAGACATCCTTAGATATCTCCGGGCAAACTAGTCCTAGGAAAACATCTAAACCGCCGCCGATACTCCCCCGGCGGCAACCCCACAACCCTAGTGAACACCTTCCGGAACGAACCCGGATCGCTGTAACCCACGTCCCAGGCAATCCGCTCCAGCGGCACGTTACTGGTCTGCAGCATCTCGCGTGCGCGGGCCACGCGTACGCGTTGGCAGTACTCGGTGGAGGTCATGCCGGTGGCTTTCTGGAAGCGGCGCAGGAAGGTGCGCTCTTCCAGCCCTGCGCGGTGTGCGAGTTCGGCGGATGCGACCTGTTTGGCGTGGGTGTCGTGCAGCCATTGCTGCACGGCCAGCACTGCGGCGTCGCCGTGCGTCATGCGTGGCGAGAAACTGCTGTAGTAGCGCTGTTGGCGGCCGGGTGGGTCGATCAAGAGCGTGCGTGCGACATCCAGCATCACTGCAGCGCCGAGGTAGCGGTCTACCAGCCGCAGGCCGAGATCGGTCCAGGCCATGGCACCGCCTGCGCTGAAGATGTCGCCGCCGTCGATGAGCATCTGGTCCACGTCCAGTGTCACGTCCGGGAAACGCGCAGCCAGCAGTTCGGCGTATTGCCAGTTGGTGGTAATGGTGCGGCCGGCCAGGCGCCCGGTTTCGGCCAGCAGGAATGCGCCGGCGCAGACCGATGCGAGCGTAGTGCCGTCGTCGTGCAGTGCGCGCAGCCAGTCCAGGTAGGGCGCAGCGGCTTCGGTGGAAATCGGCGGCTGCATGCTGGGCGGCAGGATCATTACCTGCGGTGTGCCGCTTGGCGACTGGCTTGAGCTGTAGACGGCTTGCGGCGCTTGGCCGGGTGCTTCAATGCGCCAGTGCGTGACCTGCAGTTCGGGGGCGGCGGGTGCTGCGCGTTCGCTGGCGAGCCTGCCGGCCAGGGCGAACAGGTCGGTCAGGCCGAGCACCGCCGCCAGCTGCGCGCCGGGATACAGCAGGATTCCCACTTGGATGTGACCGTCGGTGCGCATCTGTCGGTACAGCCCTCAAGAATGTCGGTAGCGCCTCTTCGTGGTGGCAGGCCGGTCGCGGAGACTTCTCTCACGCCATTCAACCACCCAACAGGGAGCCGTACATGAGCAAGCGCGCCATTATCGTCGTCGATCTTCAGAATGAATACCTTGCCAGCGGCAAGCTGCCCTTGGTGGGCATTGATGCCGCCACCGCCAATGCGGTGCGCGTGATTGCCGATGCGCGGGCCAAGGGCGTGCCGGTACTGCATGTCCGCCATGAATCCGCCAGCAGTGATGCACCGATCTTCGTACCGGGCTCGGACGGGGTGCAGATCATGGCCGCTGTCGCGCCCATTGGCGATGAGCCGGTGATCGTCAAGAACCACGTCAATTCGTTCCGCGATACCGATCTGCAGCAGCAGCTTGAGGCGCGTGGTATCGAGGACGTGGTGGTGGTTGGTGCGATGAGCCATATGTGCGTGGATGCGGTGGTGCGTGCGTCCGCCGACATGGGCTATGCGGTCACCGTGCTGCACGACGCCTGCGCTACGCGTGAACTGGAGTTCAACGGCGTTGTGGCGCCGGCTGCGCAGGTGCATGCGGCGATGATGGCGTCGTTTGAATTTGGGTATGGGCGGGTTGTTGCTACGGATAGCTATCTGCAGGATTGATAGCCAGCGACGAGGGTAGAAAAAGGGGCAGCCCAGCCCTGCCAAGCCCATGCATGGCGGGGAGGCTCCCAATTTGGGAGCCTCCTCCTCTAGAACGTCGGGTCAATGACGGGAAGCAAGCCAAGATCGTTCATATCCATCTCCACTTCGTTGGCCCGTTGAATGTGATCCTTGTTTGCCAGATCAAATGCCTGATCAACGGTTACCACGATGGAGCCGCCGAGCGCGGGAAGAATGGTGGCCGCCAGAGGTAGCTGCTGTTGGGTCACTGTCTTTGGTACGTACGCCATCCAGCCCACGCATTTGCGATGCGGGAACGTCGCATACTTGCTTTTGTAGTACTGGAACTCCCCGTCCACTTTGTCGTACACGTCGGCAAACGCAAACGTGGTTCCCCGCTCACCTTCCAACACCGCAAGCATGATGTCAGCAACCAACTGCGTGGGGTTGGCTTGAATTTGGTCCGGGCGGTACAGCGAAACCGTCATGTACCCCATTCCAGGGATGTAATCGATCTCGATCAAGCCAGGTCGCCGCTTCGTCCCGTTGTCGTTGACCAGCGCCGCACTAAGTGATTCTGACCCCATCAATTTGGTGCGCTCCTGCAGTCTAAGCAGGACAGCGTCCTCATCCTCAAACGGAATTAGGCTTTGCTTGGGTGTATTTTCCCCGCAGAACCATTCATGGTTTCCGGGAATGCGCCGCAGCGTTTCTAACAGATGGCGGTATGTACTACGAACGTCGGTCTCTATTCGCTTTCCGATATCGAGGCGGAGGATTGTAAATATCATGCTTGGACAACCTGCAGGATGTATGGAGTGTGGATGCAAGCAACGGGCGGCGGAATGCTGGAAGCTGCCCATTTATAGACCTCAATCTGCATGAAATGCCACTGCAGTTTTGCTTGCGGCATCGCGGTGTTTATGACTGCAATCTGCCGACCAGCCTCTTCAATCATGCCTGGGAAGACGAATCGCTGGGGGAACCCTAGCTTGGGCGCTCCATCATCCGGGGACAGAAATTGTGCGTAACGACCCTTCGCGTCCACCACAGTGCATTGGGACCTCCAGAAGCCATCGAAGTACACGCCACCGTATAGCCACTCGGTTAAGTTCAGTTGCTCGGCATTGGGCTGCGGCTCGCCCTTGATGGCCGACCATGCGCGCCCAGCAAGCGATGTGTCGAAAGCGGTTACCGGCAAGCCTGTATTCTTGTCGCAGTAGCTGAATCGCTCGGGCCCTGCGTTCATGTTGGCGATCTGCAACTGGTAATCCCAGTTGACCTTGTTCTCGCGGCGTACTGCTCGACGCGGGACCGCCGGCACCAACGCGCCCTGGTCCAATTTGCACTGGTTGCATTCAGTCGAGCTGCTTTGGTTGGTGCAGTCGCCTTCCTTTACCTGCTCCATTGGAATGATGCCGATCGCGCGCCGCAACCGCTCCAACGATGCCGAGCGCCGGAGAACCTCGCCGATGGCGCGCCCGCCTACTGGAATTGCACTGGCCATCTCTCAATTCCTCCAATTGGTCTGTGCACGGAAGATCGACAACAGATCCTCTGCTGTCAGGTTGGGGTTGATGGAGGCCCTCACCTTCAAGACCACGGCTGGTTCCCGCCGAAGCTGTCCGTTGGTAACCGTGTCTGCTCGCACCCAGCGCACCAGCGTCGGTACGCGAGTGATGTGCAGCTCGTAGGTGGCGAAGTCATAGGACTCACGTACCGCAGTCAACAACTGCTGGTCGGACATATGCTGCGTTTCGTCCGGCATGTCGCGCCGGATCTCTGCCGCAATACGCTCGGTGAAAGACTCCGGCTCTGGCAAGCGCAAGAGGGCTTCCTGCTCTGCGTTCAACTCTAAGGGCATTGTTCTACCGTCCGTTGGTGGTGCGCCAGTCGGAAAATGGCGCCATGAGGCTCTGGCTTTGCTCGGGGGTCAGGACACGCTGCAATCGTTTGAATACGCGAGGGTCCCAGAAACGGAATAGCGCGCTGGCCCCATTGGATAACCGTAGATCCAAGAACGACTGAAGGTGCGCGAAAATCGCTTCAAAGTCCTGAGTACTACTCAGATAGCTGACACACGGCACACAATCCCCAGTCCCCTCCAGCGCATTCAGCCATCCATGCAAACCTGTGCTCCCGTCCACTTGGACCAGCCAAGGACCTGCATCCGCATGTTTGGCCTCAGGCTGGCCAAGGAACAAGGAGCGATGGGGAAGGTCTTGGGCATAGAAGCGCAGGGTACGGGCAGCGTCGGCCCTGACCGCACAGTCAACGATGAGGTAGGTATGCATCATCAGCGCCCCAGAAATACCGTCGCGGTCTTGGCGGCTGCGAGCAGGCACTCTTCACACACCTCGGACTTCTCCGAAGAAGCGGGATTCTGCTTCTGCACCAGGGACTGCAGTACCGGCGCTGCGTCCATGACTGTTGAGGGAACTGTCCCTCCAGGCGAGCTCCCGCTGCCCCCAGCGTCAACCCAAGCATGGTTCTGCTGCCCTGATATGAGGCTGCAGCCACATGCCAACTTGTCGCCATGACGTGCCACCGCCTGACCGTCGATGATCAGCGTGCTATCCCCTGTGATGATCGGGAAGACACCTTTGTGCAGGGGGCAAACGGCTTTGTCACCTACTCGGGCAATCGGCTTTCCGTCTATGTCCGTATGGGGTGACCCATTGATGACCGATCCGCCACCGCTGTGTCTGTCACCCAGAACTATGAGCATTCTCATCAGCCAACTCCGTTTGACTTGCCCTGATTGTAGCTTCGTGTTTGCGGCGACGACAATGCGATGGCTGGCTGATGCGGAGAATGCCAGTTTTCAAAGCTATCCAATCTCACGGCGCCGGCCAGTTTGCCGCCCCCCCCACCTCAAGATAACTAGTGCTGGCATCTTTACCAGACGGGAATCATCTGGAAAGAAGTTATCCAGCGACGGGACCAAATGGGCTTGATGGGAAGCAAGGAAAGCCTACTCCAGTGAGCTCCATGCGAGGCCCGCTGAGCATTAGCGTTTGCAAGCGGTCAAACCAAGGGAAGATGGATGAACTGTTACTGGAACAGCTAGACGAGGCGCTACTGAAGCCATTCACTCAGTATCGGGAAGATGGGGAGCCATCGGTTCGATTGTTTCCACAATCAAGCGGAGTTTGAGGCCGCATAGGCCTGACCAAAAGCCCTGAGCGACTTGGTTGAGTGAGCGATATCGAACGACGCTGGCTCCTATTCGCCCCCTCTGGTAAAACCCGCCACGGAATATTCGATCAACGCTGGCCCGAACTACTGGACTTACTCAATGCGATTCAAACCATCTCACGTGGCCACCCTTCTTCTGCTGGGCGTTGCTGCGCCTGCTTTTGCCCAGACAACCATCTGCAAGATCGAGGGTGATTCAATTGGCCCGGAATTGATCTCCTGGGACACCAAGACGCAGCGGGCACAGGTGAAGCTGCTGGGCGAGGACTTGCAGGGGAAGATGACCTGGAAGCGGAAGCATGATGATCTTGGCGACAAGGTCAATTTGAGCTTTACGCCTGCTGATCCGCTGTTTGGGGATGAGTATGAGTTTGTGGTGTTCCCTACCGAGAGTGGGCATCGGGTGATGGGGGTCGGGTACAAGTACTACAACGGGGTGAAGTATTTGAATATCAGCCAGGGGAATTATGTGGCTGTTTGTAGTTCGTTGTAGGTCTGAAGCTGGTTGATTGGTTTTGTGGGAGGTGGGTTGGCTGCGAAGCTGGGGATGTTTGAGGTGTTGGTTCGTTGCGAAGAGCACCCCTCCCCGGCCCTCCCCTGCGCGGTGCGCAAGGGAGGGGGTTGGAGCTGGCTTCGCTTTTTGCTGCTGCTTTGCTGGTTGGCTCTTTTTTGTGGGAGCTGCGTCAGCTGCGAAGCTGGGGGTGCTTGATCTGCTGGATTGCTGCTAAGAGCACCCCTCCCCAGCCCTCCCCTGCGCTGCGCGCAAGGGAGGGGGTTGAGCTGGCTTCACTTGGTTCTTCTGCTTGCTTGTTTGCGCTTTATTGCTGCGTTAGCACAGCATGGTTACGGAATGGCTAAGGCTGTACGCGTTCCATCGAACGTGATGCATTGCTGCCAGCATTCGCATCCTCTCGGTTATGCTACGGCACCCATTCCGGCAAGGACGTACCGTGACCATTGGCGAATACACGCAGGTTTATCGTGGCAAGAAAGTCGTTGACTTCAAGATGGGGGGCTCGGCCGTAGCCGGCGATGTCGCTTACCGCTTGATGCAGGAATACGACAGCGACGAGAGCCAGGAGGAACTGCTGGCCAATTTCTTCGAGCAGGTTGATCCGAAGTCGATTGAAGTGCTGATCATCGGTGCATGGGATGAGGCTTCCAGTGATGGCCCGCAGGGCCTGATAGATGGGCTGATTGCGCGCCGTGCCGAGCTGGGCAACCTGAAGGCGCTGTTCGTGGGCGACATGACCTACGAAGACTGCGAGATGTCGTGGATCAACCAGATCTCCTACAACCCGCTGCTGGAGGCCTTCCCGGGCCTGGAGTCGCTGCGTATCCGTGGCACCTCCGAACTTGAACTGCAGCCCTTCACGCATGCGTCGCTGCAGGAGCTGGCGATCGAGAGCGGTGGCCTGCCGAACGAGATCGTCATTGCCATCGCCAACTCCACGCTGCCGGCCCTGCGCCATCTTGAGCTGTGGCTTGGCGACGATGGTTATGGCTTCGATGGCGATGTGGCGGTCTACCAGCGCCTGTTGTTGGCGATCGGGCCGGAGCGCCTGCAGTACCTGGGCCTGCGCAACGCCATGATCAGCGACGAGCTGGCGGTGTGGCTGGCCGGTGAGCCGTGGCTGGGCACGCTGCAGACACTGGACCTGTCGCTGGGCACCATCGGCGACGTCGGCGCGCAGGCGCTGTGCGAGAGCCCGAACCTGGGCAGCCTGCAGCGCATCGACCTGAGCCACCACTACATTTCCGCAGCGTGGCAGCAGAAGCTGCAGGCGCTGCCGTGCACGGTGGTGCTGGACGATCCGGAAGAAGAAGACGACGGCGACCGCTACGTGGCGGTGTCCGAGTAAGGCGAAGATGGCCAATTGGCTGTTGATCGGCCCGCGCGGCAGCCGCCGTATCGGGTGGCTGCAGCGTGCCCTGCACGATCAGGGCGCGCCTGCCGCGCATGTGTTCGACTACGAAACCCTGCTCGCCGAGCCTGCGCGTCTGCTTGAGGCACTCGCGCAGACGCCCGGTGCCATCGTCAAGCTGGAATCGCCCGGCGAAGCGCCTGCGCTGCACCAGGCCTTGGTGCTGCGTGGCTGGGAGTTGTCCGGCGCTGCTGGTGATGCGCCCTTGCCTGCCGCGCATGGCGAGCTGGTGCATCAGCAGTTCTGGCATGCCGGATTTGCAGATGTGCTGGCGTCGCTTCCGGCGGGGCCGCGTTACCTCAATGCACCGGCCGATCTCGCCTGCATGTCGGACAAGCTCCGCTGCCAACACCTGCTGGCCGATGCAGGCGTGACGGTGCCGCCCTTGTTCGGGGCGATCAGCGGCTACGAGGATCTGTGCGCGCGGCTGCGCGATGCGGCCTGCGAGCGCGTCTTCATCAAGGCCCGCTACGGTTCGTCCGGCGCGGGCGTGCTGGCTTACGCGCGCAACCGCGATGGGCGCGAGGTCGCCTATGGCTCGGCGGAACTGGTGGAACAGGACGGCCGCTGGCGGGTGTTCAACTCGCTGCGGCAGCGTCGTTACGACCGGCACAGCGATATCGCACGGCTGGTGGATCTGCTGGCCGAGCAAGGCGCCTACATCGAGCGCTGGATTCCCAAGCCCACCGTGCCGGGCAGCGATGGCCGCCGCTATGACGTGCGCGTGGTCGCACTCGATGGCCAGCCACGGCAGCGGGTAGCGCGGATGAGCGCGGGTGCGCTGACCAACCTGCACCTGGGCAATGCACGCACGCAGCTGGAGGCGCTGCTGGATGCCGATGCCATCACCCATCTGCAAGCTGCCACGGCGAAGGCCGCCGCTGCATTCCCCGCCAGCCGCATGATCGGCTTCGACCTGATCGTGCGCGGCACGCGCAGCTGGGTGCTGGAAGCCAATGGCTTCGGCGACTTGCTGCTGGACCTGCGCCATGACGGGCGCACCACCTACGAAGACCAGGCGCTGTTGGCGCCTGCGCGTTCTGCCATCAACGAGTACGCCCATGCTTGAGACCCGCTTGCCCGACATGCACCGCATCGTCGGCAGCCATGACGTGGTGATGATCACCCTCGACGCCCTGCGCTTCGATGCGGCCCAGCGCTGCTTCGAGCGCGGCGAGCTGCCGGTGCTTGCACCGCACCTGCCGGCCGATGGCTGGGAGCTGCGGCATACGCCGGGCAGCTTCACCTATGCGGCGCACTCGGCGTTCTTTGCCGGTTTCCTGCCCACACCTGCACGGCCAGGCCCGCATCCGCGCCTGTTCGCGCTGGAGTTTGAAGGCAGCGAGACCATAGTGCCGGAAACCTTCGTGTTCTCCGGCCGTGCCGATATCGTCGGCGGCTTCCGCGACCAGGGCTACCGCACCGTCTGCATTGGCGGTGTCGGCTTCTTCAACCGTCGCAATGCGCTGGGATCGCAACTGCCAGGCCTGTTCGAGGAAAGCCACTGGCAGCCCGAGCTCGGCGTGACCGCGGTCGATTCCACCGAACGCCAGGTAGCACTGGCCTGCGAGCGTCTGCAGGCCGCGGGCGACCAACGCTACTTCCTCTTCATCAATGTCTCGGCCATCCACCAGCCGAACCGGCACTACCTGCCCGGCTGCGACGTCGATGGATTGGACAGCCACTGCGCCGCACTGCGCTACGTCGATGGCGAGTTGGCGGCGTTGTTCGCGGCCTTGCGTGCGCGTGGGCCGGCCTTCGTGATCATCTGTTCCGACCATGGCACCGCTTACGGCGAGGATGGCTTCCACGGCCACCGCCTCGCCCACGAGACGGTGATGAACGTCCCCTATGTGCATTTTGTGTTGAGCCCATGACCGTCCATCGTTTGTCAGAGCTGCTGCGGCTCGAGCCCTATCAGGCCTATTCGTACTCCTACCCGCACAAGTCCGCGTACCGGCCGATCACCCAGCCACCGCTGCTTGCCGATGCCTGGGCGAACGAGCCGCGTGATGCGCTGTTCCTGTACCTGCACGTGCCGTTCTGCAGCTACCGTTGCGGCTTCTGCAATCTGTTCGCGATGGCACGGCCGGCACCGGCGCAGGTGGAAGCCTATCTGGCGCAGATGGAGAAGCAGTTGCGGGTGACTGCCGATGCCTTGGGTGAACACCGCTTCGTGCGCTTCGCGCTGGGCGGCGGCACGCCTACCTATCTGGATGCGCCGCAACTGCAGCGGCTGTTCGATTTCGTGCAGCGCCACGCCAACATCGACCTGCATTCGATTCCTGCCGGCATCGAGGTGTCGCCGGAAACCGTGGACGCGGCGAAGATGAAGATCTGCCGCGACGCCGGCATCGACCGCGTCAGCATGGGCATCCAGAGCTTCAGCGATGCGGAAGTGCGCTCGCTGGTGCGGCCACAGCAACGCGCGGTGGTCGAGGAAGCCATCGCGCAGATTCGTGCCGCTGGCATTCCAACGCTCAACCTGGACCTGATCTACGGCATCGCCGGGCAGACTGTGGCCAGCTTCCTGACCTCGATCGACAGCGCCCTCGCCTTCCAGCCGGAAGAGCTCTACCTCTACCCGCTGTACGTGCGCCCCCACACCGGACTGGACCGCATCGGTGCGAAGGAAGGCGGCAAGCGCTCGTTCGTCATTCATCCCGAATCGGTGGACAACCGCCTGGCGCTGTATGAAGCCGGCCGCGAGCGTCTGCTTGCCGCGGGCTATGAGCAGGTATCGATGCGCATGTTCCGCGCGGCCAACGCGCCGGACTCCGGTGGGCCGGCGTACTGCTGCCAGAGCGACGGCATGGTCGGCATCGGCTGCGGCGCCCGCTCGTATACCAGCGGCCTGCACTACTCCAGCGAGTACGGCGTCAGCCGGCGCTCGGTGGCGGATATTCTTGCGCATTACCTGGAGCGCGATGAGGCCTCGTTCGCCCGCATCGACTACGGCGTGCGGCTGGATGAGGACGAACGCCGTCGCCGCTTCGTCATCCAGTCCCTGCTGGCGCAGCCCGGCCTGGATCTTGCGCAATACCGCGAGCGCTTCGGCACGGAGTGCTTCGACGACCTGCCGCAGCTGGGCGAGTTGTTCGAGCAAGGACTGGCCACGCGCGAGGATGCGCTGGTCGCGTTGAATGACACAGGGCTTGCCCGTGCCGACACCATCGGCCCGTGGCTGATCTCCACCGGCGTGGCCGAGCGCATGCGCGACTACCAATTGGATTGAGCCGCGCATGCATCTTTCCATCCTCTATCGCGGCCGGCTGAGCAGTTGCAATTACGACTGCCCGTACTGCCCCTTCGCCAAGACCTACGACACCCGCGCCGCCCTGCGCCGCGACGCCGAGGACCTTGCACGCTTCGTCAACTGGGCGGAGCGGCAGACGATGGAGTTGTCGGTACTGTTCACGCCGTGGGGCGAGGGATTGGTGCGCCGCCACTACCGCGACGCGATGGTGCAGCTAAGCCATATGCCGCATGTCCGCCGCGTGGTGATACAGACCAACCTGTGCATCGGCACTCGTTGGTTGGATGCGGTCAACATCGACAGCTTCGCGCTGTGGTGCACCTATCACCCCGGGCAGGTGACCCGCGCCGCCTTCCTGGCACGCTGCCGCGAGCTGGACCGGCGCGGTGTGCGCTACACGGTTGGCATGGTGGCGATGCGTGAGCATCTGGAAGAGATCCAACTGCTGCGCGGCGAACTGCCGGACGAGGTGCCGATGTGGATCAACGCCTACGACGAGCGCCCCGCCGGTTACTACAGCGATGCCGAGATCCAGCAGCTGCAACGCGTGGACCCGCACTTCCTGTTCAACCTCGAGCCTTCGGCCAGCCTGGGCGCCCCCTGCTTCACCGGCGAGAACGTGGTGTCGGTGGATGGCGATGGCAACGTCAAACGCTGCCACTTCGTCGCCGAGCCGCTGGGCAATCTGTACGACGGCAGCTTTGCGGCCCAGCTGCGTCCGCGTGGCTGCCCGAACCAGCGCTGTGATTGCTACATCGGCTATGCGCACCGCAAGGATCTGCCGTTCCAGCGAGATTATCCGGCGGGTGTGCTGGAGCGGTTTCGGGGATAAGGCAAAACCGGGGTGCGGGGGGGGGGGGGGTCAAACAACCCCCCCCCGCCCCCCCGGGTTGAGGTTTGGGGGGCACGGGGGTTTTTTTTTTGTGTCGGCCCCCCCCCCCGCAGCGGGGGAGGAACGT
>NZ_JBXFWM010000066.1:0-27133 GCF_056856655.1 Stenotrophomonas sp. STEN033 | reverse complement strand
GACGGCTGGCTTGGGTGTGCAGTTGCCGGGTGTTGATGTGACTGACAAGGCCTGATTGAAGCGCATGCAGAGCTGGCCGAAAGCCGTGTTGCCATTCCGTCTCCCGCCTGCTGGCGAAGGTGGCGCGCAGTGCCTGATGAGGGGAGCTTTTCGGCTTCACCGCGAAGAGCGCCCTCACCTGCCCTCCGGGCATCCTCTCCCGCAAGCGGGAGAGGCGACAGCCAGCAACGCTGCAATCTGCCAGGCCAGGCACAGTTCACCGCGAGCTGCGATGCAAGCCCTTCTCCCGCCTGCGGGAGAAGGTGGCGCGCAGTGCCGGATGAGGGGAGCTTTTCGGCTTCACCGCGAAGAGCGCCCTCACCAGCCCTCCGGGCATCCTCTCCCGCAAGCGGGAGAGGCGACAGCCAGCAACGCCGCAATTTGCCAGGCCAGGCACAGTTCACCGCGAGCTGCGATGCAAGCCCTTCTCCCGCCTGCGGGAGAAGGTGGCGCGCAGCGCCGGATGAGGGGAGCTTCTGGCCTTTACCGTGCAAAGCATCCCCTTCTGCCCTTCGGGCATCTTCCCCCGCCAGCAAGGGAAGAACAACGCCTGCCATACCCCAGGAATCCCCATGACGAACTCCCCTGATTGGCTGCAGATCCACCACGGTCACGCTCCATTGATCGTCAGCTTCCCGCATACCGGAACCGAATTGCCGGCATCGCGCGTCGGCCACTTCGTATCACCGTGGCTTGCACGCCGCGATGCCGATTGGTGGGTGCACGAACTCTATGCCTTCGCCAAGGCGATGGGCGTCACCACGGTACGCACTGCCATCTCGCGCTCGCTGATAGACGTCAATCGCGACCCATCCGGTGTCTCCCTCTACCCTGGGCAGAACACCACCGGTCTGTGCCCGCTTACCACCTTCGACAACCAGCCGCTGTACCGCGCCGGACACGAACCTGATGACGCGGAGATCCAGTACCGCCGCGAAACCTGGTTCGATCCTTACCACGCTGCGCTGGCCGGCGAGATCGCACGCCTGCGTGCCCAGCACGAGACCGTTGTCGTCTACGACGCGCACTCGATCCGCTCCCTGATTCCGCATCTATTCGATGGTGAACTGCCGCAGTTCAATATTGGCAGCGCCGGCCCCAGCGGTGCCCCCGATACCTCCTGCGACAACGCGCTCACCGACGTGGTCGAGAACCTGTGTGCGCTGAGCGGCATGAGCCATGTGCGCAACGGTCGCTTCAAGGGTGGCTGGATCACCCGCCACTACAGCAACACCGCCAACGGCGTGCACACCCTGCAGATGGAGCTGGGCTGCCGCGGCTACATGCACGAACCCGCACCCGAGGACGTGGACGAGCACAGCTGGCCCACGCCCTACGACCCCGAACACGCAACCCCCGTCCGCAACACCTTGCAGCAAGTGCTTGGCGCTTGTCTGGAATTTGCTACCAGGAGAAATGCATGACCCGTCACGACCCCTCCCGCAACCCGCGCGCACCTCGCGGCACCACGCTCAACTGCAAATCCTGGCAGACCGAAGCGCCCTTCCGCATGCTGCAGAACAACCTCGATGCCGAGGTCGCCGAAGACCCGACCTCGCTGGTGGTCTACGGCGGCATCGGCCGCGCCGCACGCGATTGGGAAAGCTACGACAAGATTCTGGAGACCCTGCAGCGACTGGACGACAACCAGACATTGCTGGTGCAGTCCGGCAAGCCGGTCGGCGTATTCCCCACCCATCCGGATGCACCGCGCGTGCTGATCGCCAACTCCAACCTGGTACCGCATTGGGCCAACTGGGAGCACTTCAACGAGCTCGATAAGAAGGGCTTGATGATGTACGGGCAGATGACCGCCGGCAGCTGGATCTACATCGGCAGCCAGGGCATCGTCCAGGGCACCTACGAGACCTTCGTCGAGATGGGACGCCAGCACTACGGCGGCAGCCTGAGCGGCAAGTGGATCCTCACTGCCGGCCTCGGCGGCATGGGCGGCGCACAGCCGTTGGCCGCCTCGTTGGCCGGTGCCAGCAGCCTGACCATCGAATGCCGCCAGAGCAGCATCGACTTCCGCCTGCGCACCCGTTACGTAGACGAACAGGCCACCGACATCGACGACGCCTTGGCACGCATCGCCAAGTACACGGCGAGCGGTGAAGCCAAGTCGATTGCCCTGCTTGGCAATGCCGCCGAGATCCTGCCGGAACTGGTACGCCGCGGCGTTCGCCCGGACTGCGTTACCGACCAGACCAGCGCCCACGACCCGGTACATGGCTATCTGCCGATCGGCTGGAGCGTCGAGCAATGGCTGGCCGAACAGCAGGCCAATCCGGAGAAGGTGCGCGATGCCGCAAAGGCCGCGATGCGCGTGCACGTCGAAGCGATGCTGGCCTTCCATGCCGCCGGCATTCCCACCGTCGACTACGGCAACAACATCCGCCAGATGGCCTTCGACGAAGGCTTGCAGAACGCCTTCGATTTCCCCGGTTTCGTGCCGGCCTATGTGCGTCCGCTGTTCTGCCGCGGTGTTGGCCCGTTCCGCTGGGTGGCGCTGAGTGGCGACCCTGAAGACATCTACAAGACCGATGCCAAGGTCAAGGAAATCATCGCCGACGACCCACACCTGCATCGTTGGTTGGACATGGCGCGCGAACGCATCAGCTTCCAGGGCTTGCCGGCACGTATCTGCTGGGTTGGCTTGGGTCTGCGCCACAAACTCGGCCTGGCCTTCAACGAAATGGTGCGCAATGGCGAACTCAGCGCGCCGGTGGTGATTGGCCGTGACCATCTGGACAGCGGCAGCGTCGCTTCGCCCAACCGCGAAACCGAATCGATGAAGGACGGCTCGGATGCGGTCTCCGATTGGCCGCTGCTTAACGCCATGCTCAATGTCGCCGGCGGTGCCACCTGGGTAAGCCTGCACCACGGCGGCGGCGTGGGCATGGGTTACTCGCAGCACTCGGGCGTGGTCATCGTCTGTGACGGCAGCGAGGCCGCCGACCAGCGCATCGCACGCGTGCTGTGGAACGACCCCGGCACCGGCGTGATGCGCCATGCCGATGCCGGCTACGACATCGCCATCGACTGCGCCAAGGAAAAGGGCCTGGATCTGCCGGGCATCCTCGGTTGATACAGGGCCTTTGGCCGTGAATGCAACGGGCAGGCCGATGGCCTGCCCGTTCTGCTTTCAACACTGGTGCCCAATGGTGTGTGCCTGCCAGAACCGGGGCAGAGGCAACGCTTCCAAGACTGGATCCCCGCGTTTGCGGCAAGGCGCTGACCCACTCAGGCCGCTCATTACGCTCATCCAGGCGATGTGCTATTGAAGACCGACGATCAAACCGATGGTCTACCCATGCGTGGCTTGCTTGCCCTACTGCTCTTGCTCAGCGCGGGAACTGCCTCGGCCTTGGACCAGCCAGCTCCCAGGCTGGCGCGGCCACAGGCCGCCGATATCGATGCAGCCATGCCCGGGCTTGCAAGGCTCGCCTTGGGCCGCCTGCCCCAGGGCGACGAACAACAGCTGTTGGACACCCGTTTCCGCCTGCAGATCGTCGCTGGCCAGTATCCACAGGCGCTGGAGAGCATCCGCAAACTGCGCGCATTGCGCGCCGATCCACGCCAACAACCGCCGCTATACCTCCAGTACGAAATCTACGCGAACGCCAAGCAGCTACAGCAAGCGCTGGGAATCAGCTTTGCCGATGCCTGGAAGCAATGTTTTGAAACGCACTTCCAGCGACTCGACGACCCAACGGCCCTGAAAGCCGAGTTCGCCTTCGCCAGCAACCTGCAACCGCTACGCGAGCAACGCGACAGACTGATCAATGCCACTGACAGTGTCGCTGCGTTGGACGACGAGCAAACCATTGCCCTGCTGCGCGCATGGCAGGTACACCGTGTCTACGCGGACTTCCTGCCGCTGGCGCCGCAGGCTATCCGCGAAGACGACGCGCGGCGCTACAGCATTGACCGCGACATCAGCATCACCACGCCCGATGGCGCGCGCATCTCCGTTATTTCCGTGCACCCTAACAAGGCCAGCAAACTACCGGTATTGCTGACCTTCACCATCTATGCAAATGACGACTGGGCCTGGTCCGATGCCAAGACCATGGCTGCACACGGCTACGGCAGCGTGGTCGCCTACAGTCGCGGCAAGGGCCGCAGCCCTGATCCGATCCGGCCGTATGAGCACGATGGCAGCGATGCCGCGGCAGTGATTGCCTGGGCTGCCGCCCAACCATGGAGCAATGGCAAGGTCGGCATGTATGGCGGCAGCTACAGCGGTTTCACGCAATGGGCGGCACTCAAACAACGGGCCCCTGCACTCAAAGCCATCGCCACCTCCGCAACCACCGCGCCGGGCATCGACGTACCGATGGAAGGTGGGATCTTCCTGAATTTCATCTACCCATGGCCGTTCTACACAACCAACAGCACCTCGCTGGACGATGCAACCTATGGCGACAACGAGCGTTGGAACGCGCTGAACAGCCACTGGTATCGCAGCGGGCAGGCCTATCGCGACCTGCCTATGCTGGACGGCGCGGCGAACCCCTGGTTCGAGCGCTGGCTGCAGCATCCTACCTATGACGCTTACTGGCAGGCATTGATACCCCAAGCGCGGGAGTTCGCTGACATCGGTATCCCGGTGCTGGCGACAACCGGCTATTTCGACGGCGCGCAGGTCGGCGCCCTGCACTACTTCCGCCAGCACCTGAAACAGCGCCCGGATGCAGATCACACCCTGCTCATCGGTCCCTACGAGCATTTCACCATGCAGACTGGCGTACCCGAACAGGTGCAGGGCTATACCCCTGATCCCGTCGCGCGCGTGGACCTTCAGGCGCTGCGCCTTGCATGGTTCGACCATGTGCTGAAAGCTACGGCCAAACCGCCGCTGCTGGCCGACCGGGTCAACTGGCAGGTCATGGGCAGCAACCAGTGGCGTCATGTCGCATCGCTTGATGCAATGCCGACACGCCAACAGCGGCTCTACCTGCTGCCCGCCAGCGCTGGCGGTCATCGACTTGCGGTTGAACCCGCGCCTGCCCGCAGCAGCGTGCAGCGGGTCGATTTCCGTGATCGCGGCGACGCCGCTTGGCAGGCCCCGCCCAATGTCGTCAACCGCACGCTTGATCCACACGCGGGGCTGGTCTTCCTGGGCGAACCGTTGGCGCAGGACACCGAACTGGCGGGTGCGTTCTCAGGCACATTGGACTTCAGTCTGAACAAACAGGACGCCGACATCGCGCTCGCCATCTACGAACGCACTGCCGACGGCACCTATCTCGATCTTGCGTACTGGCTGCAGCGGCTCAGTCATGCAGCCGATCCCCGCCAGCGGCAGCTGCTCGCCCCCGCACGACGCCATAGCGTGCGCGTGACCGATACCCGATTGCTGGGCCGCAGGCTCGCTGCAGGCTCGCTGCAGGCAGCCGCATAGTGGTGACGCTGGGGGTGATCAAGCAGCCCGATCGACAACTCAATCTCGGTAGCGGCAAGGACCCGAGTGATGAAACCCTGGTCGATGCAGCAACGCCATTGGAAGTACGCTGGTATGGCAGCAGCCACATCGACCTGCCCATCCGTGATTGACCGTGGCAACGCCAGCGCTTGACGCCGCAGGCCAGGTGCAACGACATCCCCTTCACATCCACGTCCGTCATCGCCCCAAGGGTGCATGAGCAAGCTGCCCAGCCATTGCTGAATGAAGGCAGGCGCGACGTTCTCTTCGCCAGCCTGCAACCGAGCGCTACATTCTTCTGCCCACAGCCGCGCTAGAATCGGGCGGTAACCCACAACGAGATTTGCCATGCTGGATCAGGATGCCCTGCTGGCCCCGATTGACGGATACGCAGCGACCGGTGAAGACCTGTCGTTCTCGGCCGAATTTGATCGGATCATCGAAAACCGTCGTGCCGATGACCCCACCCTGGATCAGGGGGCGTGGCAGACCGATATCAAATATGCGGACTGGGGCAGCGTGCTGCGCGACTGCAACCAGTTGCTGCAGACCCGCACCAAAGACCTGCGCCTGGCCGGTTGGCTGTGCGAGGCAGCGACCCAGCAGGAGGGTTTTCCCGGCCTGGCCGCAGGCTTCCGGGTCACCGCTGGGCTGTGCGAGCGCTATTGGGATGACGTGCATCCAGTAGCGTATGACGGCGACTACGAGGAACGCATCGGTAACCTGAGCTGGTTGCTGACCAATACCGCGCAATGGCTGCGCGCGATACCCATTGCCGTCGCACCGCAGGGTCGTTTCAGCCTGGCCGACTTCGAGCATGCCCACGCCAATGGTGGCGAGCCTTCCGATGGCCGGCCAAGCCTTGATGTTCTGGAAGCCGCGCGTCGCAGCACCTCTCACGACGTGTACCGGCAGCTGGTTACCGCCCTGCCCGACTGCAGCCAGGCACTGGATGAGTTGCAGGCCGCGGTGGACAGCCGCTTGGGCATGGATGGCCCCAGCTTCAGCTCGGTGCGTGAGCAGCTGGATCATCTGCAGCGCACCGTCCGCCGCTTCGCGCGTGAGGCCGGCATGTTGCTCGACGGCGAGGTGGAAGACACCACCGATGAAGCGAACGGCACACATTTCGCGCCCGCAGCGATCACCGCTGAGCCAGCGGCGGCCAGCACGGCGCCACGTGGCCCTGCCGGCGCACCGACCAGCCGCAAGGAAGCGTTGGCGCAGCTACGTCAGGTAGCCGAGTTCTTCCGTCGCACCGAACCGCATAGCCCGGTCGCCTACCTGGCCGAGAAGGCCGCCAGCTGGGGCGAGATGCCACTGCACGTGTGGTTGAAGCGTGTCATCAAGGACCACACCACGCTCGAGCAGATGGAAGAAATGCTCGATGTCAAAAACGATAACGACGGGCTTTGAGCCCGTCGTTGTCGTTTCAAGCTGGGCCCGGCACTTACTGGATCTTGAACTCGATACGCCGGTTGCGCGCACGCCCATCGTTGGTGGTGTTGTCCGCGACCGGCTCATCCGGGCCTTTGCCCAGCACATCCATATGCGTGCTGGGAATGCCCTTGGACATCATGTAGTTCTTCACCGCTGCCGCACGCGCATGGCTAAGCGACAGGTTGGACTCTCGCTGGCCGACATTGTCCGTGTGGCCAATGATCAGGAAGCGGCTGTCCGGCATCTGTGCCATCTTCGCCACCATTTCATCGAGAATGCTCATGCCAAACGGCGTGAGCTTGGCACTGCCACTCTGGAACTCAATGATCCGGTTGGCCAGGGTTTGGTCCAGCACACTCTGCTGTGAGCCCACCTTCAAGGCATTGCTGACCGTATAGCTGGTATTGCTGGCAAGGCTGAGGTCACTGGCCACCTGCTGCCGCAGGGCCTCATTGGCCACTTCGCCGGTAATCCGCACCGACTGCCCGTTGACCTCCAACTTGCCGGGTGAAACGCGCTTGAGCCCGGTGTTGATCATCCCGGCAACATAGTCGCCCCAGTTGGGTGGCGTGGCGATGCTCTCCACCTGAATGCGATCGACCACACGTTCGGCACCATAGACCGCGCGCAGGTTATTGAGCAACTTGGCCTTGGTGGCCTGATCCGGCACCACCCCTTCGATCACCACAGGACGCTCCCCCGCTGCAGGCGTCGCCGCAGTTGCCGGAGCAGCCGTTTGTGCGAACACAGGCGTAGCCGCCAACAGCAATGCAGCGATGTAACTCACTTTGAACAGATGCATCGTCAGGTTCCCAGGAAAGTCTCGCCAAACAGCCGACGCGCGGTGACCAAGGCAAGGTCGTCACGCTCAAGGAAGCTGCCGAAGCGGTTCAAGTTGTAGTCGCCATGCAGGTAGTCATCCACCCACGCAGAGTGCTGCAGGTGAATCAGGTAGTCGCCTGCTTCGGAAGGATCCAGTGCCGCCCGCAATACCATGCGATCAGCACCGTTGAAGCCAATCACCATGTTCGGCTTTGCATCGTTGCGGATCAGCACCGCCAGCTCGAAATCACCGCGACTGACGAAGCTGGATACCAGGTCCAACCAGAAGGCAGCCACCAATGGTCGATAGGCCGGGTCGCGCACCAGCGGCAGCACCAACGCCTTGTCGATGGTCACCTCGCCACCACTCAGCACCGGCTGCAGCAACAAGCCCAAGGCCGGCAGCACCTGCCGCAAGGACACATCGCCATGGCCTGCCTCACGCAGGCGCTGTTCGAAGCTGGCGATAGTGGTGCCTTCGAGGAAGTCATGGAAACTGGCGTTGTAGTCGGCCGGATCGGTGCTGATGCTGAAGCGTGCATCTGCCAGTTGGCTCAAGGCCTGTGTGGCATCGGCATCTTCGTTGGCCTGGCGAGCCAATCGCGCCAGCCCGGACCACGCATTGGACAGCGCCAAGGGGCTGCGACCGATGAACGGCAAAGGTTCCGGGGCTTCCAGTCGCAATGCGGAGAGCAGCGGGAAGCGTCGCTCGGACGCGTCGCGACTGGCCAGGAAATGACCACACACCAGCATCTTGCTACGCGAGCCAAGAAAGGCGTAGTTGATCTCCGGGGCATCGTCGTAGCGCTGCTTCCAATCCGGGCTCTGGCTCAGTAACTCCAAGGACTCACCGGCCCAGCGGTCCAGCCACCCCAGCAACTGGTGGTTGTCGGCGGCACGCACGAAGTCGCCCCGCGAGGGCACCTTTCCAAAATAGGAAACACCGGCACTGACAACGCGGCTCATCGCGCACCTCCGGCAGCCTGCTGCGCCGGCGTCGTCGCAGGCGTAGTTGCTGCAGGTGCCTGCATCGCGGGGACCTGCGGTGCTGCGGCTACAGGCGCACCGCCGGCGACGCGCTCCGGCAACTGCAGGCCGCGCTGCCAATCGCTGCCATCAGAGCCCGTGCCTGCACGCCGTACGACACGCATTTCCACCGTTACGGCAACACCACTGCCTTCCCAGGTGATGCGGCTGGAGTCATCGAGACGCTCATACTGCCCTTCGGACATCAAGCGCTTGAAACCATTGGAGCCCGGCGCATTGAATACCTCCACCGTGCGCCCATCGCCGGTCACCGCCGAGATCTTCACGCCGGGAATCTGACCCGCGTTCGGGTATTGCATGGTGGTCCACTGCGGCGGCGTGTTGCGATAGCGCAGCTGCTGGCCATCGATCTCGATGGTGTACTCCACCGCTCCGGTGGCCGGTGACGGCAGCAGCTCGAAGATGGTGCTGTCCTGCGCTGCGCCCGCACCGGCACCGCTGACCCAGTTGCCGTAGTTGGCGACCAGTTCGGAGGACAGGTTGATACCGATACCCGCCCAGCGCCGTGCTTCAAGCAAGGGCCCGCGCTGGATGACCAGTGCCCCCATCGCGTCCTTGTTGAAGGTGGCAATGCTGCCGCTGGCGCCGAAGATGGCACCGATATCGCTGGCGGCGGCGTCCACATCCGAGTTCAGGTTGAACGGATACTGCTGGCCGATACGTGCCTTGAACGGATCATAGACCTGCGCCGTCCAGGTCTTGTTGACCTCGTCTTCGGTCGGCGGCACCAGAGCGGCAAAGGTCTGCGTCAACGGACGCAGCAGCAACGGTCGCAGTGCATCGCGCTGCTTCTCATCCAAACCGTTCAGCACCTGCTCGTCGACCAGGGCCAACGCGACACTCAATTCGGAGCCTTCATTGCTGAAGGTATCCTGCATCAGCTTGCGTGCGCCCACACCCACGTCGCCCTGCGACTTGATCGCATTCAAACGGGCGCGCAGCTTGCCCAGCGTGTCGAAGTACGCCGCGATCACGGCCGGCTGATCGCCGCGTGGCATGGTCAGCCGCGCGATACCTTCAAATGCCTTGCCAATCGGTCCGACCGGCGCGGCTGCGGCAGCAGCTGCCGGATCCTTGCGCAGGATCGTACGTTGGAACCAAGCCACGAAACCCTTGCCGGCCTTGCTGGAGCGCGCCTGTGCAGGCGGGTTGTCCCAGATGGTTTCCTCGTTGATCTTCTCCAGCAGGGTGCGCAACGGCGAGTTGCTGGCGTCGCCCAGGCGATTGATGCGGGCGGCGGCCTCGTCGAAGGTATTGAACTCAGCAATGCTCAAGCCCTGCACGAACTTGCCCCACTCCCGCGCGTATTCCTGCTTGTACAGCGTCACCAGCTCACGCGAGACATGCTCTGGGCTGCCGGCAAGTGACAAGTCGCTCTGCTCGGTTGTGCCCAGGACCCAGTCGGTTGTGCTCAGCTGGGTGTTGGCCGCTTCCTTGATCGCATCCTGCACATAGTCTTCCCAGGCCTTGCGGCTGAAAGCACCGGAGATGGCATAGCTGCCATTGATCAGCCGCGCATTGCGCTCCTCACCCACCAGGCCATCCACCGTTACCGTGCCAAAGCGCGCACCGGCGCGTGCCTTGATCTGCGCGAACACGCGCTCCATCGCCGGCTGGCCCTTCATGACCTGTGACAGCGCCTGGCGCGAATCGGTGACCAGGGTGACCTTGTTCTGCACCTGCGGCCAGCCCGGCTTGCCGGCCTGCGCCACGTAGAACGTCATCAGCTTCTCGGCAGCGCGCACCATCTCCTCACGGCTCATCTGGCCACGATTGGCTTCCAGCCAATTGCGCCAGAACAGGGTGAGCTGCTGTGACAGGTGCGCGCCTTCCACATACTTGGGATTGCCCAGCATCAGGTAGGTCTTGAGCGCGTTGTAGGCATCGTTGGTGCTGGTCGGCGATGCGTTCTGATACAGCGTTTCGCTTTCCGCAGCGGCAGCGTTGGCCTGGCCGAGCTTGTCGCGCTCGGCAACCACCTGTCCCAGATAATTCTCAAGATTGGATACGGTAGGCGCCAGCATCACCTGCTGCATGCCGTGGTTGTACTCGCGCAGCAATTTGTCGCGAATCGCGTCGCCCTGGTACAGGCCGAGGCTGGTGGTGATGCCACCTTCCTTCTTGTAGCGATCGAGCTGCTCCATGCGATCCTGCAGCAGCAGCAGCGCGTCGACGCGTGACTTCAGGTCCATGCGATCCTTCTGCACACGCACGGCCTGGTCCAGATCCTTGGTCGCATTGGCCACCAGTTGCGCATTGGTGGTGTACGACCAGGTCCACAGTCCCAAACCCAAAGCCAACACACCCACCGCCCCCAGGAACACGCCATAGCGCAGGCGATTCTGGTGTGGACTTGCGTACTGCCGGACCAGCTCGCGGTCGGCGAAGATCACCTTGCGGAACAGATCCTTGAGGAAGAACGCGGTCTGCCCGCTCGGCGCCTCGTCGACATTGGAGCCGCGCTGCAGCCCGAACTGGCGCCCAACGCGCTCGGAGGCATGATGGACCGAGCGGCCTTCCTGCAACGCACTGCTGAAGTAGAAGCCGCGGAACACCGGCTTGAACTGATACGGATTCTCCTCGAACAGCGTTGCGATGAAGGTGCGCAATGCCGGCTTGATGCCAACGAACTCCAATGGCAGCGACAACAGGCCTGGCGAGACTTCGCGCCCCCGCTGCATGGCCATGTGGGTCAGGCTCATTTCCTTGATGCCGTCCGCCAACTCGTCGAAGTGCTTGTCGAACGCCGTCAAGGCGTCACTCTGCTGCAGCACGTCGGCTGGCAAGGTCGCGCCCCACACATTCTCACGCTCGCCCGGGTCCAGGTTGCCAAAGAACTCGCTGAAGCCAGCGATCAAATCGGCCTTGGTAAACAGTACGTAGACCGGCGCAAAAACCTCTAGCTGTTCGGTGACTTCCTGCACGCGCTGGCGCAGGTTCTTGGCCAGCTCCATTGCGAATTCCGGCTTGCTGCCGGACAACTCGGCAATGCTGACCGCGATGATCACACCGTTGATCGGCGCGCGCGGTCGATTCTTCTTCAGCAGACCCAGGAACGTCAGCCACTCCATGCGGTCTTCGGTGCTGACCGAATAGCGTCCGGCCGTATCCAGCACGATGCCGTTGGTGGTGAAGTACCAATCGCAGTTGCGGGTACCACCAATCCCCTGGATGACATTGCTGCGGTTGTCCTCGAACGGGAACTGCAGCCCGGAGTTGAGGATGGCCGTGCTCTTGCCCGCAGCAGGATTGCCGATGATCACGTACCACGGCAGCTCATAGAGCGCGGCATTGCCCTTGAGCATGCCCATCCGCGAAGACTTTATCTGCTTCACCGCGTCCAGCATGCGCTTGCGCAAGGCTTCGGTATCTGCCCGCTGCGACGGCTGCGCATTGGCCACGGCCTTGTCGGCCTCGCCCTGCACCATCGCTTCCACCCGCCGTGCTGCGCGCCGCGCCATGATCCGCTTGATGATCCACACGATCAGCGCGACAACCAACAGTGCTGCGAGAACAATCGCTGCCCATATGCCGATCTGACGTGCTTCGGCCTCGCCGTACTTGGCCAGCCCCGCGGCGCCGATAAGGCCGATCACCATCCACAAGCGATAGTCACGCAGGTAGTAGCTGAAATTGCTCAAACTCATGCAGGGAATCCAGGGGTTAGTTGACTGTTGGCATTTCAGCCGCCAGCGTCGGGGAAGAAAGCGGCTCTACGAGACCAAACAAACGTTGCTGCGTATCGGCAACACCCAGCAACAGCACCGCATCGGACTGCCGTTGCAACTGCGCCTGGGCCAGGGCCAACTGGGCAACCGGCAACACCGGGCCAAGCTCACCTGAGCACACTGCAAGGGCAAGGCTTTGTGAACTGAAATCGAGGTCCGGATTGAGCGCAGCCGTGACCGCCGCAGTGGCGACAATGGATTCAGGGTGCTGATCGGCGTCATGCAGCACGAACTGCACACGGCCCGCATCGGCAAGCAAAGGCTGCAGCCACTGTTGCGCCGCCGTGGCGAGCTGACGACGAAGCTCCGCAGGCCGGCTGCCGTAAACCGGCTCCAGACGCTCGACCTGTGGGCGCCACAAGCGCCCCGCGCCTTCACCTGCGAGTGCGATGCTGCTCAACAGCACACCGGCCGCACCCTCGCCCGGTACACGGCCCTGCGCGTTCTGGGTGGTTGCCAACAGGCCCTGAGCCAACCATGTGTTGATGACACCGGCGTCAATCGCGGAGTAGCAGGAAACCAGCAGATGCCAGCGCGGCGTACCTGCGCTCAATGCATCCACTATGCGCTGCAGATGCGCCCACACATCCCCAGGGCGCTCGAGCACACTGATGCGAACATCAAACCGACGCGCGTCCAAGCCGGCCTGCACGGCTTGCTCCTGCAGCCATGCCTGTACCCAGTGACGCAATCCGTCAGACCACGCCGGTGAAACCACGAGTTCGACAGTAAGAGCGTTATCGACCCGTTCTTCTTCCCGACGACGCAAGCCGGCAACCACGACTTCTTCACCGCCAACGATTGCTGGCATCGCCAGATAGGCAGCATCCAGCAATTGCTCCAGGACCGGCTGCAACAAGGCCGTCGCACGCCGCTCATGGGCTGCGGTATCGATATCACCTTCACGCTCGGACAACACCAGCCACTCGTCCAGATCAGCTACCGCGCTGACCCGGATAGGCAGGTTGTTGGCGTCGCGAAACCGATTGTCCAACTGTGGCCTGGGCAGCGCCGGTGCCACGGCCAACATTGCGTTGGCGTCCGTAGCCGCAGCCAGATTGATGCTGGCTGCAGTTATCGCCATCGACGGCAGCGCCGCGCCGGGGGCAGCCACCGTCGCAGCAGAGGGCGCCTCAGCGCCGCTCGCGTTTGTTTCAACCACCTTTTCCACGCCGCGCGACAGCATGCTGCGCAGCATGTAGCCCGCACCGCTCAAGCCTACCGGCAGTACGCCGAGATAGGCCAACATCTGCATGCCATTGGGGGTAGTGCCGCTGCTACGCCAGTACATGATGGCCGCTGCCCAGGTGGCAACGAAAACCATCATCACGCTCCCCACGTTCTTCAACCAACCTGCCATCAGTCGCCGTGCTCCATGCCCGCTCCTGTACTGCGTGTTGCGATTAGCCCAACCCGGTGCTGCTCTGTGTTGCCAACAACGTGGCACCACACGCAGTGCGATCTCCGTCACGTGCGACAGGCTGCCCGTCGATTACGACGGTAGCGTCACCACTGATGATTGATGTTGCCCCGTGCACCGCACAAATGGCGCGGTCCCCTATCCGGGAAACAGGTTTGCCATTGACGTCGGTCTGGCCAGTGCCAGACACCACGCTACCGCCATGACTCAGTTTGTCACCGACAACGATAAACGGTCGTGCCATGCATCATGCTCCTTGATTCGCCGTGACCCGGCCTTTCCATCGCCCCTGTCCAACGGCGACCCGAGTCATCACCGGCTTACGATACCAGCACTTGTCCGCGCTTATAAGCCTTGCCGTCGCAGTTCATCGCGCTTTGCATTGCGTGCGGTACGGCAGCGATCCGTGTCTTCGACGTGCACGTAGTCCTTGATGCTGCGCCAGTTCCCACCCCAATCCAGACCTGCCTGTTCAGCAAGCTCGCCGTACAGAAAATAACCTCGCCGGGTCCACGGGTCTTCCATGTCCCATTGCAGACGCCCGTCACGGATTGGCGCGCTGTCCACACCCAATCCGTACTGGTGGCAGCTCTGCCAGGCGCCGGCACGCGTGGCCTTACCACCCGCCATCAGCTCGGCCTGCCGCTCGGGGCTGCGGTAGCCTTCGATCAGCACCATCTCGTAACCATACTGGCGACGCATCACTTCGTAGATAGCCAGAACGCGTTGCTGCAGATCCGGATCAATCTGGTTCCATTTGCGATCAGCCGTAACTATCTCTGGTCGCAAGCGACGAATCTCGGTGGTGGTGAACACCTCTGGCGGCGGCGCTGGCGGCGGGGTCAAACGCTCGCCACGCAGCAACTGCGCAACCATCGAGCCGGATTCGGCGAGGTCATCTCCGCGAAAATCCGACAGCACCACGGTTTGCCGCGACATCAGAATTATCACGGGAGGAATCGACAACAGCCCGATGGCTATCGCCAACACAGGCCAATGGCGGCGCAGCGCACCGCGCGCACTAACGACTTCTTCACGAACCCCACTGCGCACACGCGCCGCGCCCTGACCTGCACGATCACCCGCGCGCCCTGCCCGCTGCCGAGCCGCTGCCCAGCGTGCCTGCAATCGCGCAAACACCGGACCCAGCGACTCAGGAAACAACAAGCCCCAACAAAGCAGTGCAACAAGCAGCAACAGCACAATGGCTACAACGACAATTACAGTCACCGGTCCTCCATGACGACAATGCTGGTTGACGCATCGAGAGGCTTACTCTACAAATGCGCGTATTCGTTTCGGCACTAGCCGACTCAAACCAAGGGCTGGAAGCACTTGAATAATGGCGGAATCAATCGGCCGAGTCTGCTCTCAGGGGGAGCGCAGAACAACGGCCCGGCACCGAACACGGGCCGCATTCTCGCAGACATGGAAGGTCGACAGGTTGCCGCATCGTCGCGCGCCACCAAAGACCGCCCCACTCAACGCCGGCGCGTCTGGCTGTGGGTTGGCGCGTGTTGCGCACTTCTACTGTCGTTCACGACTGCGACGTTGTGGTGGCTATCGAGCAGCGCGTCACAGGACAGCACCGAGTACTCGCTGAACCCGGATGCAAACCCAGATTCATCTGTAACCGGCGCTACCGGCCACCCCGACGCACCCTATGCTGCGCCCAGCGATGGCGCTGCGATGATCATTGATGCGCCGGACAGCGCAGATGCCAAGAACCGCAACGCGACACCACCGGCTGTGGAAACCGCCGCAGCGAACGCAACACCAGCGCCCGCAGCACGGGATGCACGCGTGCAGCGCACAACAGCGGCCGCACGCCCTGCTGCAGGCAGCAGAAATGCGGACGAGAATCTTCTGGGCACATTGCTGGGCATCATCAAGGAAGAGGAAAGCAAGAAGAAGAAAAGCGCTGCCGCGCCACAGCCTCAGACCATGGATGATCTGATCGCGAAAATTGAAGCAGACGACAAGAAGCGTGCCGATGACGAACGCGTTGCGTTCGAACAGGTTGCAACGCGGAAGACTGCCTCGACCGAATCGACGATCCAGACCCAGCTGCGTGCGTGTCCTGGTGCGAACACCACCAAGGGCCTGGAGTGTCGCGCGAAGATCTGTGCCGGCGTACGCGGCAGGGATCCTGCTTGTCCTGCCATGTGATGGCCTGCCTATTCGGATTTGGAATCGACTGAAAGTCAGAAGTTCCTCAACGACGCGTATGCAGATGCAGTCGTGACGACGTCCTGTCCTCCGTCTCTACTTGTGCCCACGAGCCCGCCGCTGCGGGCTTTCCCATAAGTCACGATTGACTCGTCCATCGACCATCGACCATCGACCATCGACCATGCGCGAGCCTGTCGGAGACGAGCCTCAACTTCGTAGCGATTTGACTCATCGCCGGTCTCGTTGAGGTTGGTTTACCCGGAGACCTCTAAGGATGTCCGGATCAAGGCCATGGACAGGCGACACACGCCTGCACAGCACTCCATGCGGCCTCACCGAAAATATTCCCCGGAAATACTAAGATTTACCTTTACGTTGCTGCCGCTCACGATAGAGTTCGCTTGCTCTTGCCACCACATCTGGGCGGCCGCCAAATTGATCAATATAGTCCGGCTCGTCCCAACGATCTGCATCATTTGGATCGAATCTACTTTCAGCTTCGGTTGCGGAGGAAAAGCGAGGGACCGCGCACGTCAGCATAACCACCCATCGTGTTAGCGCCAACGTCCAGTACAACGGAAAAAAGAAGTACCTGAAAGGAAACAGCGACTTTCCAAGTAGGAAGCAGGTCCAGCGATAAGCATTTACAAGAGTATTACGCACGGACAGCGTAATAACTTTATCCGCGTCGTGAGAAACCGCACGTTGCGCACCCCACTCCATGTACCGTTTAATGAACTCCCAGCGCTCACGCACCCGCCCTGGATCATCATGGAAGATCCCGACAGTAAACGTTTCTATAATAATTCCATTTTTATCAAGGATATGGCAGCGTAGATCGCGCAAAACCGAATTTTGACTACCCCGTCCAACATGGAAGAAAAGAGCATCACTCCCCCACGGCACGATTACTTCACCACCTGAAAGATTGCTTCTGAAAATATGAACCTTCCTCGTTAGCCTGTTAAATCTTACCGGATAGTACCGATATGAAAAAAAGTCATGCCTTAACACAAGGTTCCAGAAGAAATACACCAGACCGCTAGTTATGCTTAACAGAAAAATCGCTGCAAAAAACTCGGCCATCGAAGGATTAGCAGGAAGAATACTTGCGATCGCACATATAGCGGTAACGACAAAAAAAACACTAAGGACACCTGCGACCAAGGTTGGAGCAAAACCTTTCATCGAAAATGTTCGATCTACAAAATCCGCATAAGTAGAGTTCAGTGAAATCAGCGAAGTGGAGTCGCCTGGAATAACCTCCTCACTCACACCTAACGCAAGATGATCAGCCTTTTCAACATTGGTGATGCCTCGCCCTTTCTCAAATCTCGGATACCAACCCGTCAACATATCGCCTCACTCCTCTTGCGCGCATATCCCGATCCGGATCTTTAGCGGATACTCTCGACTCTCAACGTCCGCATCCTCACAACGCTCAGATGTCAAACGCTCCAATAGCAACACTATAGCCAAGCGTGCCTCAAGTTATCACCATCAATCCGGCATACATCCGCTTGAGATCGGCGTGCTCGGCTTAAACGTCGCGCGACGGCTGCACCTCCGAAGCTTCGATGCCGCCGCAGTCTTACGAACTCTTTAAACGACGGCCTTTCCATAGATTTGTGCTTTCAAATCTGCGTCCAAGGCTTTTGCTTCCTGCACTGATTCCCTCCAATAGGTCATCATCGCCTCTGCCTCGGGTCCCTGCTTCACTCGCCCAAATACTGCCGGCGCCTTGAGGCCATCGCCTTGACCGCTAAGAGACCTGCAATCCGCAAGCACGGACGTAGGCCAAATCGGCTTACGGCACAGCATCATCGTCAAATAGCGGGATAATGCCCAAGGGAGAGTCAACGGCAGACCCAGCAAGATCATTCCCGGACCTGGGGAAGATACGTGCATGATGAAAGCGTTGCGAAAGCTAGGTACAACGGACGTAAGCAACTGCAAAGGTGGGAACGGCAAAGCATCAGGACCTGACTCCATGAAGCGTTTGATCATCTCCCAACTAGCTAAAGACAACCCTGGACTACCTCCGCTATCGGAACCCACGGCAAACGTATGGACCACAATGCCGTCACGCATCACGTTTCCCCGCAAGTCATAGGTATGACCTTCATCTGGCCCAACAGGCTTGTCTCGCCCGATGTAGAAGTGCACGTCGTTCCAGGGGACAGATATGGCACGACGGTTTCCGCCGATAAAGACGTGCACCATACGCGTCACCCGATTAAATCGAATTGGGTAGTACTGATATCTAAAAACATCCCGCCCCAACAGCATCCAGTATGCAAGGCCTGCGATTGAGAAACAAAGCAAGACCAAAAAACCAACGGCATAGTACTCACCCTGTACGATCACTCGTTCGCCAGCGATCTGCACCTGCCAAAGCACCCATATCATCCCGGCCGCGAATGCCATTACCAGCACAATCAAAAGCGCCCCCCACATCGCTGCCCAACCACGATAGTCGAAGTGGCGATCCACATATTCGAGGTACGTCGAGTTTATCGCTATCAAACCCTGATCTATTGGTTTAGAAACCCTGAAAGAGCGAAGACTGCCGAATCCAGCGGCGATTTCGTAATCTGACAAAGAACGCCCCACCTTGTAACGCTGGGCTAACCAACCCGCAAATTGGCTCATGCGCTAGGCCTTCGAAAAAAACACACCATCATTTGCATCACCACTTCCCCAATAAGTCGATAAACCGCAGTCGATCCAGGATAAGGCAGGCCAATTGCCCAACGGTAGACGGCAATCCCGCCCTAGCTACGAATGATCAACTGGTTGCCTCCAAGATGATCTCAAGGGCCAGCGCCGACTTGCGCCGGGCGCTCCAGCGCTTGACCTCTTCCTCAATCTTTTCGCTCATCGGTGTCTCCTTTGCGGAAAACTGACACCTGAGCAGGATTTTAGTGGATCATTACATAAAGACCTGGTAAGTCGCATCGAAAGTTCCAAGCTCACGGCAGACATCCTTGACCTGCGTTCCAAGATCAACCTGCTTCAACGTCGTAACGATATGACTCTCTGTGAATTTGCTCTTCCGCATCAGTGATCTCCTTGAGGCTAGTTTGCCCGGAGACCTCCAACAATACCTGGATCAAGTTTACGGGCAGGCGACAGGCGTACATCCGCTTGAGCTTTGCGTGCTCAGCTTCAACGTCCCGCAACCGCTGCGCGTCCGAAGCTTCCATACCGCCGTACTTGTACTTCCAGACGTAGTAAGTCGCATCGGAAATGCCAAGTTCACGGCAGATATCCTTGACCTGCCTTCCAGCCTTAACCTGCTTCAACGTCGTAACGATTTGACTCTCGGTGAATTTGCTCTTGCGCATCAGTGGTCTCCTTGGGGCTAGTTTGCCCGGAGACCTCTAAGAATGCCTGGACCAAGTTTACTGGCAGGCGACAGAGGGATTGCTAGTTACTAAGTGATTCGTTATCCACGGCCTCCGGCCATTTAACAGCAGGAGAAAAGCGCATCGCAAAGTAGTGCGCAACCCCCATTGGCAAAAAAAGCCAGAATGTCAACAGAAGAAACGGAAAATTAAAAGACCAATCACCTGCCGTCATTCGACTACGCATTTTCTCTCCATCTTTGGCTGGGTCAAACATGCGCATATAGTGGAACAAGCTGCGCCGAAATGTTACGTCTTGATTTCTAGGCTCGCAAGCAGGAACACCCGACACGCCGGACTCCATGTATTCAACACAATAATCCCAAGCATCATGCATCTCTTTGGTAGTTGGCCAATTACCCATCAATTGAAAACATCCGCTCACATCAGAGCGCCCTCGATCTATTAACCAAAGGGAAAACCTCTGCATATAGACCTTGCCCGTGAATCCCTTATAACAATATATCTTGGCATCAACATCACTCCAGTCGAAAACCCTTACAGTCACAAGCCATTCCCTAAATGGATTCAAGCTATAGGAATGTTCATAAACATAGATTTTCTTAAGAGCCCTATTAAAACGAACTGGCCGATCACTCGAAATACCAAGATCCGTTTTGAATAACAGAAAAACAATCCAAGACGCACCTAGCAATAAAACTGGGAAAACAAAAACAACAGCAATAACTTCGCTATCCAACGGAAAAGCAATTTTTATAAGCAACAAAAAACAAGCGAAGAAACAGAAAAGACCTAAGATTGCGAACAATAAAGGGCCGCCCCGCATAATTATCGAAGACCTTGATATCTCCAAGACAACGTCATCGATTCTATTAACCAACTCGGCCGGCAATTTCGGACTCCCCCAATATGCGGCACCGTCTTTCGGCAAATCCTCGACCCACCGCCCAGCGATTAGATTGGTGCGCCCATCTGCAGAAATCATCGATCTTCGTCCTTTACTTCAAGAATAGCACGAGCTTCATCGTCGAAAGAATCCGCCCAATAATCCCACTTCACCCTGGCTTTTCTAACTCGCTGTAATGACCCACCGCGTTCTACTCAGGTCATACGGTTAACGTAGCGACATAGGCCGCGTCCGAGGTCATCATTTTGAACGCCTGATGTGGGCGCTGTTGGTTGTGGAAGGCGATCCAGCCAACAATCACCTGCAGCGCCTGGGTTTGGCTCTAAAACCGATGTCGACGTGCCGCCGAATAAGCTCCAAAAGTTGCATCTGGCGTTCTCATCCCACATATATACTTAGCAGAGGATATATGTCTCCAGGTCCTCCCCCCCCTTCTTCAGAAACTAGACGCCTGCGCGATGTCTTGGGTCTTGCCGGCCAGCGGAGTCGTCGACTCACCGATAGATAATAATAATTACTTACCCCAATCCGCTGAACGCGCAGTTCCGTTCCATCAAAATACTTAGACCTTGCGGATTCTCCTGTTCAAGCGCATCGGATAGTGTGTGCAGTTAGAATTTGCGATTCTCTCCAACCAGAGAACCTCGCCAGCTACGAACCGGGACAGAGGAACGATGAAGATCCAAGAATGCGCAAGGAATCCGACGCTCATTCTCGCAAGAAGGCGGCCCTAAAAACATAACTCGATCCAACAGGGCGCCAAGCGGCGCATAGGCAATCCCTCCAGTCAACCCAAGAAACGCATTGGAACCCTTTAGTAGATACCAGCGGTTAACAAACTCCGGAAACGCTGAGTTGACAAGTCATCCGCACACGTTCTCATCACCGACTAAAATCAGAGAACCAAGGTGGAATTCCGATTACCGCAAACATCATAAAGACAAGCACCGTGCTAATACTTCCCAGCAGGAGCCAGCGACGGTTCAAATAGTCCAGATTCCCATCATAAGCAAGACGCTCTGCAGCGGTGAGCCCTCTAGTTCTGAACGAGCTCTCTGGAGAGCGTACTGACATGTCCGCAAGAATATCCGATGGCCAATCAGGTCGAGGAGCACGACGCCAGATCCAAAGCCCTGCGCGTTCGAACCAATACATTATGGCTCCAACCACAGAAACATAGATCACAGGGAACGCACCAGGCTTTATACGATGCTGGTTATCCACAAGCCCCCCGTACAACCGTCTATCGAGCAGCACATAGTCCGCAGCAGCATCATCAATGGATGGCAGTGGATCCACAGGAGGCAGAGTCTTCGGGTCTCCATCCATATAATGGCGAATGAATTCCCAAATCATTTCAGGCGCACGATTGTCGCGATTGGGCTGGGCCAACGGCACACACGAGCGGATACGGCGATCGGAACTGTCAATATCAATCACGGCGAGCACATAACCTGTCGCAGCACCTGCCAGACTATAGCTCCTGGACACCAAAGAAACGGGTTGTGCGGCGTCATAATCTACGGTGACCCAGCCGCTCTTCTTGTCAATCCAGCAATAAAACTTCCTTAGCCTTCTGCTTAGCACAACCGGGGGCGGGGCGGTGCGTCTAACAGCGGCAATTGACCATACAAAGAACGCGCCACCGATCAGAAGGACCACCCCATAGGCGGCCGCGAGATAAGGCCAAAAGTCAGCCCGTGACAGAATACCCCCCAGTACCACACGAGATAAAATCATACTCAAGCTTGCACAGCCGAATACCAAACCCAGAATGAACGCAAAACCCCTGCTGGACGCTTCGGTAGCAGGTGAAAATGTCATGAAAGAGTTATTAATTGTTTGGATAGCACTGAGAGAGGCGGGCTCGACAGCTTCCGCCTCACTGCGCATACTCAGTAGTTCCCCCCACCAACCACTCTTTCCTGGAAGGTGACTCATTCCGAACAACGCGTCGTGAACATTCCTAGCCATGGGCACTAATTCTTCTTTGCAGTAGGAAATTCGAGATTAGTTGAAAGGCTTGGAATTCCATTGCGATCGGGAAAATACTCCAATCGCATGCCAAATCCTACAACCTCTGTATAACTCTCATTTTTCTCACCAAACCATCGACCTAGCGTATTCATTATTCCCAAAGTCATTCCGCGTCCCGAACCCAATCTGCCTTTTACTACTGCAGCTCCACTTCCATCAACTTCCACCTCTGGCTGCCCCTCCCCTCCTGTCAGCTTAATAGATCGTCTGAAATTCCTTGCCTTTGACTCACCTTCCGCCAACTCAAATGAAGAAACAGGAAGCCTCTTCCCGTCTGCGGTAAACCCAAAGAAGCTGACAGAAAGAAACGTCCCTTCGGCATATCTCGGCAAAGCGATCTCATAGAGCCCCAGTGCAGCATCTGCACTAGAAATAGAGCTAAGATTTGCTGCCGCGACAAGAGTAATTCGCTGAAACTGGTACACCTCGTCCTCAAGCCCAGAAAAAGCGCTAACGGTGCTCCGACCATCCAGGAGGAAAGGACTTTTTTTTGCGATATCGCCACCAATCTGTTTTCGCTTACCGAACACCCCGTTATCCAACCAAAACTCGACTGGCGACAGCTCATCGTCAGAGGTTCCGAAAGCCTGAATTATCATGTAAATTGATAGACCCAAGGCGGCCACTGCCAGCAGAAGCCATCCTACGGGCCCCAGTGTTATACCCAGCATCGTCGCGGAAGCAGCGCCCCCCGCGGTTGCTCCGAGCGCCGCCGTTGTGAAACCAAACGCTGCGACCGAGCCGGCAATCGCTGCAGCGCCAGAACCCAATGCCCACAATCCAGAGTCTCGGTCGCCCCGTTCAATCTTGACGGCACCCTGAAAAACTGTGAAGAGGCCGTCAGCCACGCCTGCATACAAACTCAATTTCGCAGCGAATGCCGTCACTGGCACTAGTTCCGCTGCAGATGCACGAGCGGTGAGGACCTGGACCGCTACGCGCAGCTCCAGACCGGCGCTTACCGCAGCAAGTCCAGCAGAAAACAACTTGACTCCGTTTTCTGCCCGATTTTTCCCCTTAATAAAATCTGCTGTGGCCCCCCAAATTGATGTTGCTTGGAAAAGAAGCACCGCAGAACTCATCATCGCATCAGCTTTTGACGCAATACGCGCTAGGTGATTTCTTAGAAGAGGATTATCGGGAACCTCCGTGGCGGGAATTCTAGTTTCAACTCCTTCAAGGCCAAGTCGTCGTAGCGTAGCCTCGTCAAAGCGCACACCACTTTGCACCCTGCGAACCACCCAGAGGGCCACCTCAGCCGTTTCGCGTGAGCTATTTGGCTCAGAAAAAATCACAGCACCATTGACTGCTTCAGAGAGGACCCAACCTTGGTTGCGAAAATTTCCTCTCGTCCTCATGTATTCCATTCCGTCGACCATTGGACCCACACTGACAGCAGCCCTAGCATCAATTCTCGCAGGTCCCGTTGCAATCTCCATCATCCATTGAGAAACCCGCTGCCAAGTTGTTCGATGAATCTCTGGAGCGGGCACCAGATCATCTCGCACTAGTCCTGCGATTGTGACCCTCCGCAGGAGCATCGCAAACTGATCAGGTCTACTCTGTTGCAGCCTTCCCATCACGCCGGTAGCTGTTTCGATAAGCGAAGCTGTAGCTCGATTCGCCGCTCGCTGCAATCGAATCGAAACTCGAAAATTATTGATCCGCTCCACCATGCCTTTGCCAATCAACAGTTCACTCGTGAGAGATTTGGCCAAGCCAACGGAGTCCAGTTTGTCCTTGAAAGACGGCGGGGCAGCGCCCATTAGCTCGAGCACAGCCTTGTCCGAAGCAGCAAGAGCTCTGGAAAGCCAATTCCCCGGATCTGAGTCAGCGACATCCAAAACTCGCTCCCAAACCTCTCGCCTCTCCCCCTCATCAACTCCTGAACCAGCCACGCAGTTAATTACCATATTTTCGAAGTTCAGCGAACTGCGATCGTCATCAGGATCAAAATCAAACCTCTGCTGCGCGTCCCATGCTGAAGAGTTCATCCAGATACAAAAGTCGGACCCCATCCCCTTGGTTTGCGCAATGTACCCGTTGAAAGCTTCAGAATTACCCAACGCTTCGCGCCACTGCGCCTCGTCGATGTGCTTCAAATATCGCTCTGGCCCATAATTTCTATTCCACCAAGGACCAGGATTTGATTCTGCACTCGCTCTAATTCCCTCGACCATCTCCGATACAACGCGGCGACGCGCCCTCTCTGGGTCCAGCATGCCTGATGCCTCGGCCGCGAGCGCGGACGCACGGTTTCTATTAAAATTTATTTGAGCGGTTATGCCGACGGCATCCGGAAGAACCAAAATAATTCCCGTCTTTCGAGGGACGTCCTTCGATATGAGATCCAAAGTGGCCTTAACAAAGAAGGGCGACTTTGGATCCAGCGTCAGGAAATCACCTGATAGGCCACGCTCATGCAACGGCTCTAGCAAGTTGTCGTTGATTCGAGTCCGCACGGCTGCTGTCGCGTAGTCAGCAACATATGCATCTAGTTGTCCAGGAAGCTGCATGGCGCAGGGAATGTCACTTCCTGTCCCGAGCTTTTGAGTAGACGCAGCTTTAACCACATCAAGCTCAAGCATTCTTTTCTCGCGTCGCCCATCCTCATTTTTTGCATATTCTGAAAGAACTCTTTGTGTCCACCGATAACGACTGTATGCGATCCAGACTTTTTTATCTTTCTTCGGATCGATCACGATGGCCTGTAGCGCATGCGGATTATGTTCCGCGCGAGAGCAGGCAGCCTCAGGCCCGGGCTCTAGCGGTAGCATATTTACAGGAAAATGTCGTAACAGCCCGATCTTGTTTACTTCATAGGCGTCCCAAGAGCCGTTCTCCTTTAGAATATAAAGGAAACCAGCAGGCAACGCCCGCATCACGTACCAATGCTGCTGTACCGTCTCTTCACCAGAGAACCCGCTATCCAGGGCAGTGAGGCCTGAGGCAATCTCGGCCGACATCCCTTGCATGGATGCAGTAAACGTACTAAACGGCCTTAGCTGGATTGGAAGTGCCGTATATGTTACCGGCAATATTGCCAACCCCTCCTTTACACAGTTCGGACACTTCCCATTCGTCGACTGGTTAGTGATGCTTTTGGCGTTGCTCAACGCGTCAGCGATCCCGATGCCATTCATGTCCAACTCCTGTATGCCACTTGCCCTAGCCGTTCGGATAAAGCTGTCCAGAAAACTTCGCTCAATGCTTCGAGTTCGACCACTGGCGACCTACCTTCACGAATGCCGTTGTCCATGTGCCAGCGCACCTGCTCGTCATCGTCAAAGCCCTCTCCCAGCAGAATGCTATGAAGTGCATAGCTGACGACTTCATAGTCGCTTTGCAATAACCACTTTTCTAGCCCTTTGCGCATTATTCGATCAACACTCACACAATCGATCTTCCTTATCGCAAAAGCATCAGACTTCAACACATCAAAGAATTTATTGATGCGTCCAAAATTCAGGAATCTTTCTGTGTTGAGTAGCTGAAGTTTCGAATTTTGGGATTCAGCAACCATGGTGAGGCTTTCAGCTCGTCCATCCCTAGCAATCCAGCACCAGCGTTCAGCGGGGGAAAGCAGAGTTTCAATCTCATCTGAACCCGCAAATCTGGTCAGAAGATCCATGACGCGAGGGTCCCAGAAGCGAAACAAGCGACGTTCTCCGTCCACTCGCACTGAAGCACTTTCCGCCAAACGCTTGGCCACCATTTTTGATGAGTGCTTGGTCACAAAAAAGGCGCACACGGATCGCGCACCGGCCACCAAGCCTTGCCGCCCATCAACCTCATCAATCGCTCGTTCTAGAGCCGAATCGATCAAACTGTCGCGGCCCACTTCACCTAACATAATGAGATAGGGAAAATGCACTTCGCTCATTAGCGTAGGATTGATAGGAAGGCTGGTGCGTTCCCTTTCCTCGCCCCCAATATCTCCAAGTGGGTCCCCAAGTATCGGGTCGATCAGCATGAAGGTAGTCCAACCATGCAACCCATCTGAGTCGCGAATTGCATCGGCGATTACTTCTCGAACGGTTATGGGCACGCTAGACAATTGCCGCTCCATCCGCAGCTGCATCTTGATTCTTGAAATCGCACCCTTTGAACGCAGCCGATGTTTTCGAGGTCCTGCCCACCACACCAGCCGGCCCCGTCCAATCCCTCTGGCTCGCCTTGAACTCAATCTTCCCTGGCGCACCCAATTCGATGTTGTCGCCTTCGATCCGGATGTAGGCACCAGCCGCCGTAGCCAGCAGGTGCTTGCTCGGCGACGCCATCTCGATATCAGCTTCAGTGCTGGCGATGCGGACATTGGTCTTCGCGGCGATCGTGGCTTGGTTCTTGTGCGCCCTTGCGCTCACCTTGCCTTGTGCCGCGTGCAGGGCAATCCCTCGCTCCTGATTGGGGCTTTCCTTGCTGCCTTCGCTGCCTACCGTGTACAGCACCATACCTTGCGCGACTGCCAGGCTCAGCGAACCCTGCGTCATCCAGTTCAACGCAACGCCGCTGCTCAGCAAGGTGTGGGTGCCGCTTACCCAGGCTTGGTCGGCCGGGGTCAGACTCATTACGCCGGCTACGCCGCTGCCGAGCAATACCGGCGCACTCCAGCCGGGTGCTTCGCCATCGCCGCCATTGATGCTGCCGGCGCTGCTGCCGCTATGCGTTGCTTTGAGCTGCTCCTGCAACTCGGCCAGGGTTTGATCGATGGGAAGTTCGGCAGGATCC
>NZ_JBXFWM010000065.1:0-27696 GCF_056856655.1 Stenotrophomonas sp. STEN033 | reverse complement strand
CCCCCCAATCCCACGCCGGCGCGCCCCGCCCCGCCGTTCGCCCCGGCCCCTCCCCCCGCCCCCCGCCCCGGCGCCGCCCCCCCACTACCGGGCCATGCTGCTGCATACGCGCCAGTACAGACGGGCGGGCGCTTTCGCGCTTATTATTCCCCGCTTCGATTGATGCAGCAGAAGACCGCGTGACTGACTCCCGACTCGCTTTCGTATTCCCCGGCCAGGGCTCGCAATCCATTGGGATGCTGGCCGAACTGGCTGAACTGCATCCGCAGATCCGCGACACCTTTGCCGAGGCCTCCGAAGGCGCGGGCGTCGATCTGTGGGCGCTGTCGCAGGGCGGCCCGGAAGAGCAGCTCAATCGCACCGAATTCACCCAGCCGGCGCTGCTGGCCGCCAGCATCGCGGTATGGCGCCTGTGGAATGCACAGGGCGGCGCACAGCCTGCCGTACTGGCCGGTCACAGCCTCGGCGAATACACCGCATTGGTCGCTGCCGGCGCCCTGACGCTGCACGACGGCGCACATCTGGTGCGCCTGCGCGGCCAGCTGATGCAGGACGCCGCCCCGACCGGCGTTGGTGCAATGGCCGCCGTGCTCGGCGCCGAGGATGCGCTGGTGCTGGAAGTCTGCGCCGAAGCCGCAGGCAGTCAGGTCGTGGTGCCGGCCAATTTCAATTCGCCCGGCCAGATCGTGATCGGCGGCGACGCTGCGGCAGTTGACCGCGCCTTGGCGCTGTTGGCTGAAAAGGGCGTGCGCAAGGCAGTGAAGCTGGCTGTCAGCGTGCCCTCGCACACGCCGCTGATGCGCGAAGCCGCCAATCGTCTGGAAGCCGTGATGAACGGCTTGGCGTGGCAGTCGCCGGCGTTGCCGGTGGTGCAGAACGTCGACGCGCAGGTGCACGACGGTGTGGACGCCATCCGTCAGGCGCTGGTGCAGCAGCTGTACCAGCCGGTGCAGTGGACCGGCTGCGTGCAGGCGCTGGCCGCGCGCGGCGTCAGCCGCGTGGCCGAATGCGGTCCGGGCAAGGTGCTGACCGGCCTGATCAAGCGCATCGACAAGAACATCGAAGGGCGTTCGCTCGCCACCCCGGCAGATTTTGCCGGTGCGCTGGAAGAGTGGGCCAACTAATCCAGCCGGAAGCAGCTGCGGGCGCGTCGCTGCGCCTGTCTCGAACCGGCTGCCGCCATTGCGGCAACGACTGAAAGGAAGACGAATGAGCAAGCCATTGCAGGGTGAAATCGCGCTGGTAACCGGCGCAAGCCGCGGTATCGGTGCCGCCATTGCCGACGAACTGGCCGCGCTGGGCGCGACCGTCATCGGCACTGCGACCACCGAATCCGGCGCTGCCGCCATCGGTAGCCGCCTGGCTGCACAGGGCGGCCACGGCCGCGCACTGAACGTGACCGAGCCGGGCGCGGTTGACGCGTTGATCGACGCGGTGAGCAAGGAATTCGGCGCCATCAGCATCCTGGTCAACAATGCCGGCATCACCCGCGACAACCTGCTGATGCGCATGAAGGACGAGGATTGGCAGGCCATCCTCGACACCAACCTGACCAGCGTCTACCGCACCTCCAAGGCGGTGATGCGCGGCATGATGAAGGCGCGCAAGGGCCGCATCATCAACATCGCCTCGGTCATCGGTGTCACCGGCAATGCCGGCCAGGCCAATTATGCCGCCGCCAAGGCTGGCATCATTGCCTTCTCCAAGTCGCTGGCCAAGGAAATCGGCAGCCGCGGCGTGACCGTCAACGTGGTCGCACCGGGCTTCATCGACACCGACATGACCAAGGATCTGGCCGAGGACGCCAAGGCGGCGATGCTCGGCCAGGTCGCGCTGGGTCGCCTCGGCGAGCCGGCAGACATCGCCAAGGCGGTGGCGTTCCTGGCTGGTCCGTCGGCCAGTTACATCACCGGCGAAACCCTTCACGTGAACGGTGGCTTGTACATGCCGTAAGCGTGGCGTGCATGGAATGCACCCAAGTGGTTGATTGTCGCAGCTTTTTTGTTCAGAAACACCGCCGCGACGGTTTCCACTACACTATCCCACGGCCAGCCCTGGGGGCTGGCGTCTTTTGAACCACTACTCCATCTGGAGCGATATCCTAATGAGCACCATCGAAGAACGCGTCAAGAAGATTGTTGTTGAGCAGCTTGGCGTCAAGGAAGAAGAAGTCACCACCAGCGCATCGTTCGTCGATGACCTGGGTGCAGACTCGCTGGACACCGTCGAGCTGGTGATGGCGCTGGAAGAAGAGTTCGAGTGCGAAATCCCGGACGAAGAAGCCGAGAAGATCGGTACCGTCCAGGCCGCCATCGACTACGTCAAGGCACACGTCAAGGCCTGATCCAGGCCTGACAAGGCGCGGTCGGCAAGCCTGTCTGCCGCGTTGCAAACCCATGGGGCCGCTGATGCGGCCCTGTGCTTTTAAGCTTGAATCTCCCCGCGTGCGGGGCCAGGAGAATCCGCAATGAGTCGTCGCGTAGTTGTTACCGGCATGGGCATGGTGTCGCCGCTGGGCAATGATCTGGCCAGCAGCTGGGAAGGCATCATCAATGGCCGCTCGGGCATTGGCCCGCTGACGAATGTTGCAGATAACTATCTGGAACGTTTCACCACCAAGATTGCAGGTGAGGTCAAGGATTTCGACATCACCGCCGACAACCCCCTGTTCGGCAAGTACCGGGTCAGTGGCAAGGATGCCAAGAAGATGGACCCGTTCATCCATTACGGTCTGGGTGCCGCCTTCATGGCGCTGCACGACTCCGGCCTGGAAATCACCGACGCCAACGCAGAGCGCATTGGCGCCATCGTCGGTGCCGGCATCGGCGGCCTGCTTGGCATCGAAGAGCAGACCATCGAGTTCCACGAGGGCAAGAAGATCTCGCCGTTCTACGTGCCCAAGACCATCATCAACATGCTGCCGGGCCAGCTGAGCATCATCGCCGGGCTGAAGGGCCCGTCGTTCTCGGCCGTTTCCGCCTGCGCCACGTCCAACCATTCCATCGGTACGGCGATGCGCATGATCCAGTACGGCGATGCCGACGTGATGGTTGCCGGTGGCGCCGAGCGTGGCTCCTCGCCGACCGCACTGGGCGGCTTCTGCGCGATGAAGGCCATGTCCACCCGCAACGACGAGCCGACCAAGGCCTCGCGTCCGTGGGACCAGGGCCGTGACGGTTTCGTGCTGGGTGACGGTGCCGGCATCCTGATCCTGGAAGAGTACGAGCACGCCAAGGCACGCGGCGCCAAGATCTACTGCGAGCTGGCCGGCTTTGGCGCGAGCTCCGATGCGTACCACATGACCGCACCGAGCGAGAACGGCGAAGGCGCCGCCCGCTGCATGGTCGCGGCGATGAAGGACGCAGGCGTGACTCCGGAGCAGGTGGGCTACCTCAATGCACACGGCACCTCGACGCCGCTGGGCGACCTGGGCGAGACCATGGCGATGAAGACCGCCTTCGGTGAGCACGCCTACAAGATGCTGGTCAGCTCGACCAAGTCGATGACCGGGCACCTGCTGGGTGCAGCGGGCGGCGTGGAAGCGATCTTCTCGGTGATGGCGCTGAACACCGGCATCATCCCGCCGACGATCAACCTGGAAAACCCGAGCGAAGGCTGCGACCTGGACTACGTGCCGAACGTGGCGCGCAAGGCCGAGGTGGACGTGGTGATGTCGAACGGCTTCGGCTTCGGCGGCACCAACGGCACGCTGGTGTTCAAGCGGATTTAACGCGGCTTTGGAGCGATGCTTGAAGCTCCTGCCCGTTCTTTTGCTTGAAGCTCCTGTTCGCCGCTTTGCTCGAAGCTGTTGCTTGAAGCTTGTGCTTGTAGCTTGGCTTGAAGCTCCCGCTCGCCGCATTGCTTGAAGCTGCTGCTTGTTGCTTTGCTTGAAGCTTTTGGCTGTAGCTTTGCTCAACGCTTTGCTCAAAGCCCCTCTCCCGCAAGCGGGAGAGGGGTTGGGGTGAGGGCAGCTTTAAAGCTCCAAAGGCTTTAATAGCTTTAAAAGCTCCCCTCATCCGCCCTTCGGGCACCTTCTCCCGCAGACGGGAGAAGGGAACAGCCTGCATTTCTGACATTTCGGGCCCACGATGCACATCCTCCCCCTGCACGCCGACACCGACCTGCTGGCGCTGCATCGGCTCGCACCGCATCGCTATCCGGTCCTGCTTGAATCCACCGCCGCCGGCAAGCTCGGCCAGTGGGACATGCTGCTGATCGCCAACGGCAGCCAACTCCTGCTCAACCCCGACGGCAGCCTAAAACGCGAAGACGGCATCCCAGTTGAAGGCGACTTCCTCTCCGCACTCGACCGCGACTGGCAATCCCTGCGCCAAGCCCGCAACCCGATGGAAGCGGACATCCCGTTCCGCGGCGGCTGGGCCCTGCTGCTCGATTACGAGCTCGCGCAACAGATCGAACCCATCCTGCAGCTGCCACAGCGCAGCGACGGCCTGCCAACCGCAGTCGCACTACGCTGCCCGGCGGCGGTCCTGCGCGAGCGCGACAGCGGCCGCTGCATCGCCATCGCCGAAGACCACGCAGCAGACCTGCTCAGCCAACTCCAGCACGATCAAAGCGAAGCCGCACAGCTGCCGCCCTTGCCGCAGTGGAACGGCCCCAGCGCCATCAACGAAGACGCAGGCGAACGCTTCACCGACGGCGTACACAAGGTCATCGATTACCTGCATGCCGGCGACGTCTTCCAGGTAAACCTGTCGCGTCGCTGGCAGGCGCAGTTCGACGCGCCACTTGCACCCGAAGCGCTGTACGCGCGCCTGCGCACCGCCAACCCCGCGCCGTTCGCTGGCCTGTTCACGGCCGCTGGTCGCGCTGTGGTCAGTTCCTCGCCCGAGCGCCTGGTTTCGGTCAGTGGCGACCTGGTACAGACCCGTCCGATCGCCGGCACCCGCCCGCGCTTCGAAGGCGATGACGATGCCGCGCGCATCCAGGAACTGGTGGGCCACCCCAAGGAGCGCGCCGAGCATGTGATGCTGATCGACCTGGAGCGCAACGACCTGGGCCGCATCGCCGCGCCAGGCAGTGTCGAGGTCGATGAACTGATGATCGTGGAGAGCTACGCCCACGTGCACCACATCGTCAGCAACGTGCGCGCGCGCCTGCGCCCGGACGTCACCCCGGGCGAAGTGATCGCGGCCACGTTCCCCGGCGGCACCATCACCGGCTGCCCCAAGGTGCGCTGCATGGAGATCATCGCCGAGCTGGAACAGACCGCCCGCGGTGCCTACACCGGTGCCTTCGGCTGGCTGAACCGCGATGGCGACATGGACCTGAACATCCTGATCCGCACCGCGGAAGTGCAGGGCAGCACGGCCAGCTTCCGTACCGGTGCCGGCATCGTGGTGGATTCGCTGGCCGACAAGGAGCTGGACGAAACCCGGGCCAAGGCGCGCGGGCTGTTGCGTGCGCTCGATCCACAATGATGAACGCCGTTTTGGCTGGCGTTGCCGCCAGCGCGGTATCCTGCGCATCCACTATTTGAAGACGGGGTGACCATGGCGGGTGCCAAGCGCGGATGTCTGTTGGTGCTGGCGGTGTTGTTGCTGCTGGTCGCCTTGGCAGGCGCAGGTGCGGCCTGGTTGTGGCAGCGGCAGGGCAGCTTTGCCGATGCGCCGCTGACCCCGTCCGAGCAGAGCGTCAGCATCGCCTCCGGTGATTCGCTCAACAGCGTGCTGCGCAAGCTGCGCGCGGCCGGCGTCGACGAAGGCGACGACCTGCAATGGCAGCTGCTGGCCCGCCAGCTCGACGCCGCCGGCAAGCTGAAGATCGGCGAATACGCCCTCGACCCGACACTCACGCCGCGCCAGCTGCTGTTGAACATGCGCCAGGGCAAGGTGTTGCAATACCGCGTCACCATCGTCGAAGGCTGGAACATCCGCCAGCTGCGTGCCGCCCTGGCGCGCGCACAGCCGCTGCAGCACGAAACCACCGACCTGTCCGACACCGAGCTGATGGCCAAGCTTGGTTTTGCCGACCAGCACCCGGAAGGCCGCTTCCTGCCGGAAACCTATATCTACCAGCGCGGCGACAGCGACGTGGACGTGCTCAAGCGCGCCCATGCCGCGATGGAGAAGGAACTGGCCGCCGCCTGGGCCGAGCGCAGCGACGACCTGCCGCTGAAGTCGCCTTACGAACTGCTGATCCTGGCCTCCATCATCGAGAAGGAAACCGGCCTGGCCAGCGAGCGCCCACAGATTGCCGGTGTGTTCGCACGCCGCCTGAAGATGGGCATGCGCCTGCAGACCGACCCGACCGTGATCTACGGCATTGGCAGTGCCTACGACGGCAATATCCGCAAGGTCCATCTGACCACCGACACGCCGTACAACACCTATACCCGCGCCGGGCTCACGCCGACGCCGATCGCCATGCCTGGCCGCGACGCGCTGCATGCCGCCGCCAAGCCGGCCCCGGGCGATGCGCTGTACTTCGTCGCCGTCGGCGATGGCAGTGGTGCGCATGTGTTCTCCGCGTCCTACACCGATCACAACAGCGCCGTGGCCGAGTACTTGAAGCGGCTGCGTGCGAAGCGCAGCGAGGCCGCAGCGCAATGAGCGGCATGACCCGAATGATGTACAGGATGTCCCGATGAGCGAAGCACTCGCCCCTTGGCAGCAGCGCGTCTATGACCAGACCGTGGCTGCGCTGGACGTGGGCCGGCTCGGCCACGGCCTGTTGCTGTGCGGCCCGGCCGGCATGGGCAAGCGCGCGGTGGCGATGCGGCTGGCTGCGCATGTGCTCAACCATGGCGAGGACGCGGCGGCACGCCAGCGCAACGCCCAGTTGATCGCCGCCGGCACCCACCCGGACCTGCAGTTCACCAGCTTCATTCCCAACAAGACCGGCGACAAGCTGCGCACCGAGATCGTCATCGAGCAGGTGCGCGAGATCTCGCAGAAGCTGGCGTTGACCCCGCATTACGGTGTGGCCCAGGTGGTCATCGTCGATCCGGCCGACGCTATCAACCGCGCTGCCTGCAATGCCTTGCTGAAGACGCTGGAAGAGCCGTCGCCGGGCCGCTACCTGTGGCTGCTCAGCGCCGACCCGGCGCGCCTGCCGCAGACCATCCGCAGCCGCTGCCAGCGCCTGGAGTTCCGCATGCCGCCGCGTGAGGAAGCCATGGCCTGGCTGCAGTCGCGTGGCTATACCGAAGGCGTGGCGCGTGAAGCACTGGACGCTACCCGCGGCCACCCGGCATTGGCCGACCAGTGGCTGCAGGGCGAGGGCATGGCCCTGCGTCGGCAGGTTGCCAGCGAGCTGGAGCAACTGCTGGCCGGCAAGCTGGGCAGCGTCGAGCTGGCCCAGCGCTGGACCGGCGACGACAACGCCGACCTGCGCCTGCGCCATGCCGCCGACCTGGCACTGAAGAAAGCGGCCGACGGCTTGACCGATCCGGCCCGATTGAACAAGCTGGCCGCCTGGTTTGATGCCGCCAATCGCACCCGCGACCTGCTGCGCACCACCATCCGCGCCGACCTGGCCGTGGTGGAGTTGCTGCTGGCATGGGGCGCGGCCAACCAAGTGCAATCCAAGGGGACTATTCGATGAGTGCGATGAACGCCCGCCAGGGCATCCTTTCGCTGGCGGTCAAGGACAAGGCAGCGCTGTACGGCGCCTACATGCCGTTCGTGAAGAACGGTGGCGTCTTCGTGCCCACGCCCAAGCGCTACTTCCTCGGCGACGAGGTGTTCCTGCTGCTGACCCTGCCGGACTCCAGCGAGCGCCTGCCGGTGGCCGGCAAGGTGGTCTGGGTCACCCCGCTGGGCGCGCAGGGCAACCGCCAGGCCGGCATCGGCGTGCAGCTGGCTGACGGCGTCGACGGCGAGGCCATCCGCAACAAGATCGAGACCCTGCTGGCCGGCACATCCAGCTCGGACAAGCCCACGCAGACGATGTGAAGTGATGTGAAGAAAAATGTTGACGTGCTCGCTCAGCCCCCTATAATGAGCGGCTCGCAACACGGGCGGTTAGCTCAGCGGTAGAGCATTGCCTTCACACGGCAAGGGTCACAGGTTCGATCCCTGTACCGCCCACCATAAAAATCAAAGTGTTGCAGAAGAACCGGCGAGAGCCGGTTTTTTCGTGGGTGTAAGGCTGCAAGTGCACGCGGTATGGCAAGCGGGTGGAGCATTCCCCGCCGCGAGATGCAGTCGGGTGAGTCACTTGGCCATGTGCTGGTACACGTCGACCAAACGCATTGCGCAGCTGCACCACTGGGGCCAATGAGTACTCTTGGGCTTCGAAGTAACAGCTGCTACCGGGAGACGGTGGGCGTTTCCAAGTTCTAGACCAAAAGCCGCAAAAAGGCGGTAGTGAAAGATACTAATTCAGCGCTTTTTCTCGAGCAGCAATCCGTTCCACCAAGGTGTCGATCGCTGCTTCCATGGCGTGCGCCGTTTGGTCGCCGCTTTGGTTGGTGATCACGAAAATGCCCAGGTCGTACTTCGGCAGAATGTAGATGTAGCACTGCGAGCGAGGAACGCCGCCATGATGGGCGTAGTAAGTGCCTTTCGAGCGGTCGCCCGCGATGATGTTCCAGAAATAGCCAATGCTGAACTCGGAGTCGAATTCGACAAGCGTGCGATGCGATTCCTGGACCACGGAATCATCGGCCAACTGGAACTCGAGGTATTTCACCATTTCCGGGACGGTCGCCTTCACATTTCCGGATGCGCCCCAAGGTAACTGCGGCATCGGTGTGGTCGGTACCGGGTTGTTGCTGTGATAGCCGATCGCAAGCTGAGGCGCCTCGGCGTCGCTCAGCTTGATTTTCAAGTCCGCCATCGCCGCGGAATCGCGAAAAAATCCCCGTAGCAGAGACTCGTAGTCGCTCTTGTAGACGGTTTCCAGTATGTGCGCCACCAGCTCGGTTCCGGTACTGGAGTAGGCGTAGTCTTTTCCGGGCGCCTGATGAATCTTGACAGCGTGCAGGTCCTTGAAGAAATCAGCCTTGCCGTAGCCCGCGTAGATGCCATTGAGCTCGCCAGGCGTATGTTTATCGGTGAAGTCGGCGAGCACCGTGTTTGCGCGTTCAGGCAGCATGTTCGGTAGGCCACTCGTGTGCGACAGCAGGTGTCGGATGCGAATGGGGTCACCCTTGTACTGCAGGTTCGGATAGTCCCCTTGCAGGTACATCCGGACATCGTCGTCCAGACTCAGTCTGCGCTCCAACACGGCGTTGGCCATCAGGGTTCCCGCCAGGGTCTTGCTCAGTGAGCCGATTTCGTAGCGGGTCGCATCGGTCGGAACCCCCGGCCTGCCAGTTTCCATGTTGCCGCGGTGGCGAATGAATTCCTGACCCCGATACACGACTGCGATCGAGGTGGAGTGCAGCAAAGGCTGTTCGATCAGCGTTGCAGCGACCTCATCAATGTCCGCTCCCAGATCCTTCGTCGGCGCATTGTTCTTGCAGCCCGCGGACAAGAGCGCGGTGGACAATACGAAAAATTTGAACCATCGCCTGTTTCGAACAATCCTCGAAATCGCTTGCATGCGTCAGTGCTTGAAGGGCCGTGGAAGTAACTGCATAGACTAGCCGATCGCAGCGGCTTAACACGGTTCCCGTAGAGGCCGCCCCGGCGCCCTTCCAGTTGGTCTCCCGCCGCGGTGTATGGCGAGGAGGGGCCGTTTGCGGGGTCTTCGGTGCCGGATCTGGTTTGCGCTGCACAGCACCCACCAAGCGCGAACGGGGAAATGCGGAGCGCAGGGGGCAGAGTCGATTCCTTGCTGGCAAACGCGTTTGCATTGGGGTCTTATGACGGCTGACTTAATTCAGGGATAGGAACTAGTGAAGGCTCCCGGCCAAATGATGGCCACTTCAATCAAGAAGATCCTGCTGCCAGAGATCCGCCGGCTTGGGTTTGGTGGTAGCGGGATAGCAAACTTCGTTCGTTCCAATGACGCTCACCGTGACTTCCTGTCGATCCAATACTGGACGTATGGCGGCAGCTTCATCCTGGAGTTCAGCCGCGTTCCGGCGACTTGGGTTGACGCCAACTCGGGGGAGGTGCCGAAGCGGGTCTTCGAAACGGATCCGCTGCTTAGGAAACGCTTGATCGATACGGAGCAGCACATGGATTTTCGTGGTTTTTCGTTCAAGGCCTTCGGCAGCGAGCAGAGCCGATACGACCAGTTGGCGGCTTCGGTTGTGGCGTTGTTGCCGCAGGTTGCGGCCTGGCTGGAGAGCGGGATCGTAGGGCCGAACATTCATTGAAGTTCGTTGGCGCCTGGGTGTTGCATGGGCTGTCCGTACTTCCCGAATTGTGGGCTGTTGAACGGAATCGGCTTTCCGGAAAATCTATGCTGGGCCGCCTGAATGATCAGGCCAACAAGGAAAGTGGCATGAAGAAATGGATCAAGCGAGTTGTCGCCTGTGGCTTTCTTTCTATGGCTGTCTTTGGTGGTACGGCCTCGGCGTCCCGGTGTGGGACGCCGTGTTTGAATTCATACAATGCCTGTATTGCGCGTGGTACTGCGCCTGATAGGTGTGAGGCGATTTTTGAATCTTGCCTTGAAACGCTTTGCCCTAATGGTTGAATCTTCTCGGTGAATTCGCCTCCGAGACCGGGCATAGGGCTCGTTGCACCCTCTGTGCTCATTTACAGAAAAGCCGGCCCTGGGCCGGCTTTTTGCTTCCGATGCCAATCAGTGTCCGAGTCAGAGCATTGGTGTAGCCCGGGTAAGCGGAGCGCACCCGGGAGGTTGGAGTCTGGTGATCTTCAAGGCTGTGCGCGGAAGGCCCCGGGTGCGCTCTGCGCTTTCCCGGGCTACGGTGACTATCGGCGGATTGTGGGGCTGGTCTATTTGAGTCACTGGCATCGCGGCTCTGGCGGCTTTTCGATGCTTCCCTATCTGCACGGTCCGCACGGTCCGCGCTGCGCGGCCTTGGCCGCCGGCACCTGTGAACCCTTCCTGCAGCCATGCAGTGGGCGACAACCAAATCGTGGCGGCCGCCCGCTGCTGGCTCAGAGATTGACCGAGCCAGTGTCGCTGAGTGCTTCGTGATTGCCGGTGGTGGCAACCGTGGCGAAAAACACCAGTTTGGTCAGCAGGTTTCCGGGGCCGTCCCAGTAATCGGCATGCTGGGCGTCGATACGAATCAGGCAGACGCGTGGGTCATCCTTGCCCCCCTTGAAGAAGGCATTCATCGGCGCGGACCACAGGCGCGCGATCTGTGCGCGATCCTGGCTGATGCTGCCGCGGCCCGTCACCGAGATGAAGTGATTGTCGCCCTCATGCATGAAGCAGACGTTTACCTCGGGATTGGCTTGGATGTCGCGCACCGCGGCGTTGTCTATTTCCGTCGCAAACCAGAAGCCGCCATCGAAGTCGTCGCCCAAGGGCGTCATTGGCCGGGAATGCATGCTTGCGTCCGCGGAGCGGGTGGTGAGCATTGCGGTACCGAACTTCTTGATGAGCTTGACCAGTGTTTCGTGCTGTTCGGTCTGATTCTCGTCATTCATGCGCTGTCCTCCGTAGTGTGGCACCAGCCTGAAGACAGTGATGTATCAACGGCGAGAAGGTATGTGCATGCGACGACAACGTCTGCCGGTATCAGCATCACGATCTTGTGTTCAAAGGGTGCTGCCATAAGCGCTGATGCCTGGTCATGGAGCTGAAGCCGGCAGGTGGTGGTTGTCTTCGTCTGCGTATAGCGCTTGGCTCACGGATGGCCAACAAATGGTGTGACAGCCTGAAGTCCCCAATCCGTGGAGAGTCACATGACGACCGGTGCCGAGATCATGGAGCTTGAGGTTGCGTTCTGGCAGGCCATGCTGGACCAGCAACCTGCCAAGGCTGCCGCGCTGCTGACCGACAAGGCGACGATGGTTGCCATGTATGGCGTGCATCACTTCAGTCCGGCCGATTACATGAAGATGGCCGAGGAGGGGCCTGCACGTGTCACAGGTTTTTCGTTCTCCGATGAGCAGGTGTTTTTCCCCGTCGACAATGTGGCCATTGCTACCTACAAGGTCAGCCAGAGCTTCGAGGTTGATGGCAAGCCGCAGGAGATGACCTGTTTTGACAGCACCACCTGGGTCAGGCGGGACGGCAAGTGGCTGGCGGCAGCCCATACCGAGACGCCTGCGCAGCAGGCCTAGCCTGCCTGTTTGCCGGGGCGGGAGGACTTGATCAGACGCCCGGATTGCCGTTGGGTGGGTTGCCTGTGGGAGCGGCGTCAGCCGCGAAGCTGGTGCATTGTCAGCTGGCACGTCGGCCCAGGGTTTCAGCAACATCGGCTTCGCGGCTGCCGCCGCTCCCACAAACCGGGAGGTTGGGGCTGGTGGTCGTGCGAGCTCATGTGCCAGCGGCCCCGGGTGCGCTGCGCTTACCCGGGCTACGGGGCTACGGGGTTATCTGCTTGTTCGTCTGGCCGGCCGTCTAAATGAACGGCTTTGCGCTTCAGTTGGCTTTTTGATTGTTTCACTCCGCTTTCCACGTCCGGCAGGCTATCTTTGCCGCGGGTCGCTGGCGGCCCATTCAGTTCGCGGTGGTTCCGGCTGGGCGCGATGCGCTTGGGGGGCCGTTGGGTCTTTCAGGAGAGTGAAGTGGCAAATGTAGGGAAGCGGCGTCTGCTCAGTGTTGTGCGTGGCGTCGGTCGGGTCCTGTTGGCGTTGCTGTGTCTGTGCATCGGTATCTGGGGCGGGTTTGCGCTGTGGTACCAGTTCCCCGGCAACGTGGTGGCCAAGGTCGTGGCCATCCTGGTCTGGTGCGTGCCCAGTATCTGGGCGATCCGCGCGGGCTTCGGGCCGGTGCGGCGCTGGCATTCGCTGGCGGTGTTTGGGGCGCTGTTCGCGGTGATGCTGATCTGGTGGGCGACGATCGACCCGCGGCAGGACCGGGCCTGGGCCGATGACGTGGCGCAGCCGCTGCATGCACGCATCGAGGGCGACCGCCTGATCATCGACAACGTGCGCAACTTCCATTGGCGCAGCAAGACCGACTACGACGTGCGCTGGGAGGCGCGCGAATACGATCTGTCGCAGGTGCAATCGGTGGACATGATCCTGTCCTACTGGATGGGGCCGGCCATCGCCCACACCCTGGTGTCCTTCGGCTTTGCCGACGGCCGCCAGCTGGTGTTCTCGCTGGAAATCCGCAAGGAGCAGGGCGAGTCGTTCTCGGCGCTGGGGGGCTTCTTCCGCAAGTTCGAGTCGGTGCTGGTGGCCTCGGATGAGCGCGACATCGTGTTGACGCGCAGCAATGTGCGTGGCGAGGATGTCTATCTGTACCGCCTGCATGGGCTGAGCCCGGACAAGATGCGCGATCTGCTGCGTTTCTACGTGGACCGCGCGCAGCAGCTGGAACAGGCGCCGCGTTTCTACAACACGCTGACCAGCAACTGCACCACGGTGGTGTTCGAGCTGATGCGTCGCATCCAGCCCAAGCTGCCGCTGGATTACCGCTTGCTGGCCTCCGGCTATCTGGCCGAGTATGCCGAGGATGTCGGCGGGCTGACCCCGGGGGTGCCGCTGGCCCAGTTGCGGCAAGCCGGGCGCATCACCCAGCGTGCCCGTGACGCAGGCGATGTAGCTGATTTTTCTTCCCGGATACGCACAGGTGTACCCGGCATTCCCGCCCCAGGAACTGACCCATGACCCACACCCCGCAGACATGGATACGCCGGCTGGTGCCGGTAGTCGCGGTACTGGCGCTGCTGCTGTCCAGCGGTTGCGCGATGGTGAAGATGAAGTCGGTGAGCAATACCGACTATGTAATGCAGAAACGTGGCGACATCCTCAGCACCGGCAAGCTCAGTGCCTTGTCGCAGGAGTCGCTGTCGGTCATTGGCTTGACTGACAGTGATTGCAGCAAGGACCTGCCCGCTTGCCGGCAGACGGTCACCACCAACGACGGCCTGCAGTCCGAGCAGCGCCTGTCCACGCTGGCCGAGCTGTGGATGCAGGAAGCCTTGGCGCTCACCCCCAAGGCCAAGGGCAATGAGCCCATCGAGTTGCCGCCAGCGGCCTTGAATGCCTGGCTGGAAACCGCACGCTATTCCTATCTGTACCTGTTCTTCAGCGGTCGCAGCCCGGCGCAACGCGCTCTGGAAGATCGGCTGACCCAGGTGCGGGATTACTACAACTACGCCACCGAGCAGGCCGCTTCGGTGGTGTTCCAGCGCACCCGCGCGCGCGCGCTGGAAGGCGAGGACATCAACCTGCCGGTGCAGGTGGATGACTGGACCATCAGTTCGCAGTTCGACGGGCTCAAGCTTGAAGGTGTGCCCAAGCAACTGGTAGCGGCGTCCTCGGTGAGCTTTGCTGGCCTGCGCAGCTCGTATCGCCGCGATGGCTTTGGTGCCGAGCTGGTGGCGATGATGGAAGCACCAACGCTGGCGCAGGCGCTGGAAGTGGAGGAGCGCAACCAGCAGCTGCCTGTCTACAGCGAGATGCCGGCGATCAATGCCACCGCTGTGCTGAACTTCAGCGGCGACACCTTGGAGGAAGTACTGGCTACCCGCCATGTGCAGCTTCAGGCTTATTCGCCCGACCTCACCAGCATCCAGATGCATGGCCAGGAAGTGCCGTTGGCGGCCAATTTCACCGCCGCTTATGGTCTGTGGCTTGCCCAGTCCGGGTTTGCCACCGAATCACTGCGCACCTTGTTTGGCCGTGGCGAAGGCATCCGCGAGCCGCATATCTACCTGATGCAGCCCTACGATCCAAACAAGCGCATCATCTTCATGTTGCACGGCCTGGCCAGCAGCCCGGAGGCCTGGGTGAACCTGGCCAACGAGATCATGGGCGACGAGGAAATGCGCGAGCATTACCAGGTGTGGTCGGTGTACTACCCGACCAATGCGCCGATCGCCTTGAACCGCTACACCATCAGCAAGGCCTTCAACAGCACGCTGCATCACTTCGATCCCAAGGGCACGGCGCCGGCATCGCATGACATGGTGTTCATTGGCCACAGCATGGGCGGCGTGATCGCGCGCCTGATGCTCAGCGACTCCGGCGAGGTGCTATGGGACAACACCCGCAGGCGCTACAACCTGCAAGGCGAGCGTTTGGCGCGGGTGGAAGCCAAGCTCGGGCCGGTGCTGCACTTCACCCCGCAGCCGAACGTGGAGCGGGCGATCTTCCTGGCCTCACCGCACAAGGGCACGGATGCGGCCGGTAACCGGCTGGGTCGCTTGATTGGCAGACTGGTGCGCTTGCCGCTGACGATTCTGGGTGCCTTTGGTGACGCCTTCATGGCGCTGCAGGACCCGGGCGAAACCGATGGCAAGAAGCCCAAGGAACCGGTGATTACCAACAGCATCGAGAACCTGAAGGCCAGCGATCCCTTCATCGAGGCGTCCTCGGCACTGCCGATCCAGCCGGGCCTGAAGTACCACTCCATCATCGCCAAGCGCAAAGCCGAGGTGCCGACCGCCGAGTCCGATGATGGGCTGGTGCCGTACTGGAGCGCGCATCTGGATGGCGCGCTGTCGGAGAAGGTGATCGTGTCCGGCCACAGCGTGCAGGAAACGCCGGAAGCGGTGCTGGAAGTGCGCCGCATCCTGCGCAAGGACCTGCTGGAAGTGGAAGGCGTGGATGCCGCGCACTGAAACATTGCCGGGCTGCAGGGTGCAGCCCGCGCGTGTTCGCGCTTGCCTTGTCCAATACTGCTTGGCCTGCGCCGAGCGGCTGAGGTGGCTCAGCCGATGTCGCTCAGCAGGCGTTGCTCAAGCAATCCGGCGCCCGACCACGGTTGCCAATCCGGCCAACAGCAGCGTCACCACGAAGCACAGCAGGTAGCCGCTGGTTTCATTGCCGCCAACGGTTGCGGCGAACAGCGAGCCGGAGATCGCCAGCGTGGAGGCGACCGCGATGCCTTCGCTCAGCTGCAGGGCCGAGCTGTTGGCACCTTGCTCGTGCGGTGCCGACAGCGACAAGGTCAGCACCGACAGGCTGGGGTAGATCAGGCCCATGCCCAGCCCGGTCAATGCCCAGCCCGCAAGCGCCAGCATCAAGGGCACGCCCGGGTACAGGGTAAGCACGCTCACCAGCAGACCGGCCAGCATCAACCAGGTGCCGGCCTGCAGCATGTGCGTGCGTCGCCAGCCGAAGTGCTGGTGGCCTTGCAGCCACGAGCCGGAGAACCAGCCCAGCGCGCCCAGGCTGAGCGCTGCGCCGGCCCACAGCGGCGACAGGTCGCGCTCGCGTTGCAGCAGCAGTGGCAGGAAGGCTTCGGCGCCAAAGAAGGCCGAGGCGGCAATGCCGCGCAAGGCAATCACGCTGGGCAGGCCGCGGCGCAGCAGCAAGCTGCCGCTGGGCAGCAGATGGCGGGCACAGAAGATCAGTGCGGCCACCGCCGCTGCCATCACCGCCAACGCCTGCATGCCTTGCAGCTGTCCGCCGACATACAGCAACAGCGCGGCCAGCGCCGTGCCTATCGCCCAGCGCACCACCGGCCGCTGCTCGAGATCACGGCGGATGCTGGTGTGGGTGCTGCGCAGTGCCGGCAACAGCAGCCAGGCCGCCGGCAAGGCCAGCACTGGCACGATGAGGAAGACCCAGCGCCAGCTCAGGTGTTGCACGATCAGCCCGCTCAGGCCAGGGCCGATCAGCGAAGGCACCACCCAGCCAGCAGAGAAGGCGGCGAAGACCTTGGGCCGCAGCGCTTCCGGATAAGTGCGCGCGACCAGCACATACAGCGACACCGAAATCGCGCCGATGCCGACGCCCTGCAGCAGGCGGCCGACGATCAATACGTCCATGCGCGGCGCCAGGCCGGCCAGCAGCAGACCAACCAGGAAGCTGCCCAGGCCCAGCCACAGCGGTCGCGCCGGGCCTTGCTGGTCGCACATGCGGCCAGCCAGGGTCATGCCGATCACACTGGTGGCCAGTGCGCCGCCGAAGGCCAGCGCATACAGGCGCAAGCCATCCAATGCTTCAGCCACGCTGGGCATCGCGGCCGCCACGGCCAGCGCCTCGAAGGCGATCAGCGAGATCAGCGCGACCATGCCGAAGGTGGTGGCGCGGTATTGTGGGGCGAGGATGGAGCTGCTGGCCGGTGCTGCTGGCGCGATGCTTGGAGAACTCATGATGCGACGCTGCTGCTTGAGTTGCGGCTGGGGGGCGTGCAGCATCACACCTCAACCATGGTTCAGGTCAAGTGATGTCCACGCGGGAACTGAGTGTAGGGGAAGTCGCAAGGCGCAGCGGGGTCGCGGTGTCGGCCTTGCACTTCTATGAGCGCAAGGGGCTGATCCAGAGCCAGCGCACCGCTGGCAACCAGCGGCGCTTCCAGAGTGATGTGCTGCGACGTTTGGCACTGATCCAGGCCGCACAGCGCGTGGGCATGCCGCTGCAGGCAGTGGCCGAGCGTCTGGCGGAATTGCCGGAAGGACGCGCGCCGAGCAAGGCCGATTGGGCGCGGATGTCGGCGCGCTGGCGCAAGGAACTGGACGAGCGCATCGCAACACTGCAGTTCATGCGTGACCAGCTCAGCGATTGCATCGGCTGTGGCTGCCTGTCGCTGAAGCGCTGTGGCCTGCTGAATCCGCAGGATGTGCTGGGCCAGCAGGGCGAGGGTCCGCAACGCGTGGGCTAGCGTTGCGCGACCGGATCGGCAAGCTTCCGGGTATCGGACGACACGCCAGCAGCGGTTGCTGCCCGGGCCACAGTGCGTGGCCCGGATGGATCAGATTTCCGCTTCGATCAGCGGCATCGCCAGGCGCGAGCGGGTCAGTGCCATGCCGAGGTTGGCGGTGCGCCGGCAGACGAACACCATCACGTAGTCGGGGTAGCGCTTGCCGCGCATGAAGATGTGGATCAGGTTCTCGCTGTTGACGATGATTTCCTGGAAGTAGTGCGCGCCTTCCTGCTCTTCCAGGCCGCGTGCGCGGCGGAACATCTGCTCGATGCTGCGGATGTTCGGGCCCTGGTACAGGTCGGCAGTGGCGGCGGCGACCAGGTCCAGCACTTCGCGCGGGTGCGAATCCACGGTGCGTACCGACAGCAACATACCGGAGCTGATATCGACGTAGCCGGCGGCCACGCATTCGGGAATGGAGGCAACGGATTGCTGCAGGGTGGTGTCGAGGGACATGGGGGGATCCTTGCGGAAGGGGGAGAAAAGGAAAAGCGCTGCCCGCAGGCCGCAATGCGACCCGGCATCACTCAGGGTTTGATCAGTCGCAGGCGCGGATCAGCAGGTTTTCTTCCAGCGCATGCAGCAGGTCTTCCTGCTCCTGCGACTGCACGAAGCCCGGGTCCAGCGTGCGCAGGCGGCGCAGCGCTTCATCGGCGGTCAATCCTTCGCGGATCAACCAGGCGGCCAACACCATGCCGGTGCGGCCGAGACCGGCCAGGCAGTGCACGGCGACGACCTCGCCTTCGCGCAGCATCACCTCGATCTTGGCCAGCAGCAGCTTGGCCCACAACAGCGGCGGTGCACCGCGGTCAACGATGCCCAGGTGATAGCTGCGCAGCCCGTAGGGAGCCAGTCGCTCGGCCGGCATCTCGCGTTCGGTCAGGTTGACCAGCACGGTGACGCCCATGCCACGCAGCAAGGCCAGATCGTGATCGATGGCGAATACCACGCCAGGCATCGGGCAGCCGGCGAGCTTGCCCGGCACCAGCCAGTGGAAGCCATTGGGGCCGCGGCGTGAGGGTGTGGCAGACAGGCTGACCGGTTCGGGTGTCGACATTGGCACAGACGCAGGACGAGGAGCTTCGAGCGCTGGCGTGGAAGGGCGGGGTGGGGACTTTTCAGCGATGAAAACGGGAGCAGGAACGACAACACCTTCCGCCAGTTCCTCGATGCGTGCATCCGGCGCCGGGACATGGCAGCTGCCGGTGCGCAGGAACTGCGCCAGCACCGGGTGTTGGCCACTGTTGGCAAAGAACGCATCCACCGGCGCATCGACCTGTACCTTGCCGCCGGCCAACAGGATCACCCGTGAAGCCAGGCGTCGGGCCTGGCCTTGGTGATGCAGGCTTACCAGGCAGCAGTGCGCAGCGGACAGGCGTTCGATCAGGGTGAGTACCGCTTCGGCCTCGGCCGGCTCCAGCTCGCTGGTGGGTTCGTCGATCAACAGCAGGGCGCTGCCGCTGAAGGCGGCGCGCAGGAGCGCGACCTGCCGGGCCAGCCCGCGCGGGAGGTCGATCACGCGCTGCTGCAGATGGGCAGCCACGGCGCTGGCACCAAGGGCCTGCAAGCGTGCGTCGATCTCTTCGCGAAGCGCCTGCGGTTTGTTGCCCCATTGCGGGCGCAGTGCGGCACTGAGGTTCTCCAGCACGCTGAAGCCCAGTTCGCGGGCGTGTTGCTGCACCAATACGGGGGGCTGCGTCGCGGCCTCCAGCGGTGCCCCCTGGAACAGCAGGCGTCCCCAGCGTTCGCCATGTGCATTGCTCTGGCCGGACAGCGCTTGCAGCAACGACGACTTGCCGGTGCCGCCCGGGCCCATCAGCACGATGATGCCGGTGCCGCCGATGTCAAGGTCAATGGCGGTCAGCACGGTGCGCTGGCCACGGCTCATGCCCCAGCCTTGCAGCTGCAGCAACGGAGAGGGGGAGTTGTCGGCTGGCAAGGACGTCACTTTGGCCGTCGCTGGCCGCATTTCTGGGGCGCGCGCGGAATTGGAAAGGGCGTCAGTATGGTTTGCGACAGAGCCATGTCAATTTGACTTTAAGACGTGCGCGGGCACGACACAGGCGCACTGCAGGCCGCGAAGTGAACATCACGGCAGTGTCATATCGAATTGATTGGGAAAGGAAATGCGGACTTTTCCCAAGGCGTTTTCTGCCCGGAAATACAGGGCTGAAACTGCAGGCAGGACGATGCTTATTGTTTCAGCGGGATTCAGAAATTTCGTTCGAAGCGAACGTTTCCGGCACCAGCGTCAGCGCTGACCTGCAGGTCCACGCGCAGTTGATCGCGCGGATGCGCGTCGAGTACACCGATCAGATCGGTATAGGGGCCGGTGCGCACCGCACGCAGGTCAATCTGTTGGCGCTTGCCGGAGAGATCGGTGGCGATGGCCTGCACCCTGCCGTCGGCTGGCAGTTCTTCGCCTTGCGATAGTTGACGCAGGGCAACCACCAGCAGTGCGCGGTCGGCTTCGCGCTGCACCTGGTAGCTGCGGGCGACGGCGTCGTTCATGGCCAGCGTCGGCAGCAGGTTGTAGTGCACGCGCAGCTTGCCGAGGTCTGCATGGCTGGGCTGCGATTGCTGGATGACGGCTGCGCGCGGGGCTTGTTGCGCGGAGCAGGCGGCGAGGGTCAGTAGCAGGGTGGAGGACAGCGTTAGGGCGAGCCGGTGCATGGTGGAGCTCCTGGGCTGCGGTGTTTGTTGATGGGTGGGAGGCTTCAAGATTGCTTGGAAGCTACAAGGCTTCGCCTTGCTCCCCTCTCCAACCCCTCTCCCGCAAGGGGAGAGGGGCTATTAGAGGCAGATATCTACGAGGGCTCGATCATGCATGCGCGAAAGAAACCTAGATCAATCGTTCGCAGCAGACAGTTCCTTGCCACGCTTCGCTGCGGCATCGATGGCCTTCGCCGTCAGCGCTTCAAAGCCGCCGGCCTGGAAGGTTTCGATGGCTGCCTGGGTGGTGCCGCCCGGCGAGGTGACACGGCGGCGCAGTTCGGCCGGGGCTTCGCCGGCTTCGGTCAGCATGCGCGCGGCGCCGAGCACGGTTTCCAGCACCAGCGTGCGTGCCGCTTCGGCGGGTAGGCCTTGTTCGAGGGCCGCGGCTTCCATCGCCTCGGCCAGCAGGAAGACATAGGCCGGGCCGCTGCCGGAGACCGCGGTCACCGCGTCCATCCGTGCTTCGTCGTCGATCCAGACGGTGCGGCCGGCGCTGGCCAGAAGCTGTTCGGTCTGCGCGCGCTGCGCGGCGGACACCTGCGGGTTGGCGAACAGGCCGGTGACGCCTGCGCCGAGCAGGGCCGGTGTGTTGGGCATGGCGCGGACGATGGCCTGGTTGCCGCCCAGCCAGCGTTCCAGCTGCGCGGCAGTGATGCCAGCGGCGATCGAGGCAACCACCGGTTGCCGGGCAGCAGCGATGGGGCGTAGGGCCTCGCAGACCGTGCGCATCACCTGCGGCTTGACCGCCATCAACCACAATCCGGCATGGCCTGCGGCGGCCTCGGCGGCGTCGTAGGTGTGGACGCCGAAGTCCTGCGCCAGTGCCTCGCGCAGGGCGGCGACCGGCTCGGCCACATGGATGCGGGTAGCCGCCATGCCGCGTCGCAGCAAGCCGGCGATCAGGCTGCGGGCCATGTTGCCGCCGCCGATGAAGGCGATGTCGGTGTCGGGGAGCTGGGTGTCGGGAAGGTCGGCGTGCGGGCTGGTCATCAATCCAATCTCGGTGCGATCAAGGGGAAGGGCGTTGGCCGAACAAGGCGGTGCCGACCCGGACCATGGTCGAGCCGGCGGCGATGGCCTCGGCAAAATCACTGCTCATGCCCATCGAAAGTGTATCTACCTGCGGGTGCCGCGCGGACAGGCCGGCAAACAAGGCCTGCATCCGTGCGAACGCGGCCTGGCGCTTGGCGGTCTCCGGGAAGGGCGCCGGGATCGCCATCAACCCGCGAAGGCACAGCCGGGGTTCGCTGGCGATGGCCTCAGCCAACGCGGTTACCTGCTCCGGGGCGCAGCCGTGCTTGCTGTCTTCATCGTCGATGTTGACCTGGATCAGCACGTTGAGGGGGGGCAGAGCGGACGGGCGGCCCTTGGCCAAGGCGGTGACCAGCTTGGCCCGGTCCACGGTCTGCACCCAGTCGAAGATCTGGGCGGCCAGTTCGGCCTTGTTGGACTGCAGGTGGCCGATCAGGTGCCATTCCAGGCCCAGTTCGGCCAGCTCGCCTATCTTGGCGGCAGCCTCCTGCACATAGTTTTCACCAAAGGCGCGCTGTCCTTGGGCGGCCAGTGCGGCCACCGCAGCGGCCGGCTGCAGCTTGGAAACGGCCAGCAGGCGGACGGCCCGGGAGGGGCTGGAAGCAGCGTCGATCTGCTGCAGAAGGGTGGCCAAAGACACGGTTTGCAAAACATCAACCTCTTACGTGGGAAGGCTATACTGCCCGCCAGGGGAAACACCTTACAGATACTCGCAACGCAGGGGACAGAGCGCGTATGGATATCGCTGAACTATTGGCGTTCTCGGTCAAGAACAAGGCCTCGGACTTACACCTTTCCGCCGGCCTGCCGCCGATGATCCGCGTGGACGGTGACGTCCGCCGCATCAACATCCCGGCGCTGGACCACAAACAAGTGCACGCGCTGGTGTACGACATCATGTCGGACAAGCAGCGGCGCGATTACGAAGAGTTCCTCGAGGTCGACTTCTCGTTCGAGATTCCCTCGCTGGCACGCTTCCGTGTCAATGCCTTCAACCAGAACCGCGGTGCCGGTGCGGTGTTCCGTACCATTCCCTCGGAAGTGCTGACGCTGGAAGACCTGGCCTGCCCGCCGATCTTCCGTGAGTTGATCGAGCAGCCGCAGGGTCTGATCCTGGTTACCGGTCCGACCGGTTCGGGCAAGTCGACCACGCTGGCGGCGATGATCGACCACATCAACAAGAACGAATACGGCCACATCCTCACCGTCGAGGACCCGATCGAATTCGTGCACACCTCGCAGAAGTGCCTGATCAACCAGCGCGAAGTGCACCGCGACACGCACGGTTTCAACGAAGCCCTGCGCTCGGCCTTGCGTGAAGACCCGGACATCATCCTGGTCGGCGAATTGCGTGACCTTGAGACCATCCGCCTGGCGTTGACCGCGGCGGAAACCGGCCACCTGGTGTTCGGCACCCTGCATACCAGCTCGGCCGCCAAGACCATCGACCGTATCATCGACGTGTTCCCGGCCGGCGAAAAGCCGATGGTGCGCTCGATGCTGTCCGAGTCGCTGCGTGCGGTGATTTCGCAGGCACTGCTCAAGCGCGTGGGCGGTGGCCGTATTGCCTCGCACGAGATCATGGTGGCAACCCCGGCAATCCGTAACCTTATCCGTGAAGACAAGGTGGCGCAGATGTACTCTGCCATCCAGACCGGCCAGCAGGTGGGCATGCAGACCCTGGACCAGAACCTGCAGGATCTTGTCAAGCGCAGCCTGATCACCCGCAACCAGGCCAAGGAATACGCCAAGGACAAGCGTCTGTTCGAGTAATTCCAGGTTTCGGGATTAGAGATTCGGAATTCGGGATTCGCAAAAGCCGGAATCGACGGGGCGCCGTGGAGTCATCCCATGCCCTGTTCCGGCTCTCCATCGGGAGCCAGACATGAGCACTATTGATTTCACCTCGTTCCTCAAGCTGATGGCGCACCAGAAGGCGTCCGACCTGTTCATCACCGCCGGCATGCCGCCGTCGATGAAGGTCAACGGCAAGCTGTCGCCGATCACCCAGACACCACTGACGGCGCAGCAAAGCCGCGACATGGTGCTCAACGTGATGACGCCGGCCCAGCGCGAGGAATTCGAAAAAACCCACGAATGCAACTTCGCCATTGGTGTATCCGGCGTCGGTCGTTTCCGTGTCAGCTGCTTCTACCAGCGCAACCAGGTGGGCATGGTGCTGCGTCGCATCGAGACGCGCATTCCCACCGTGGAAGAGCTGAGCCTGCCGCCGGTGATCAAGACGCTGGCAATGACCAAGCGCGGCATCATCCTGTTCGTCGGCGCCACTGGTACCGGCAAGTCGACCTCGCTGGCAGCGATGATCGGCTATCGCAACCAGAACTCGACCGGTCACATCATCACCATCGAGGACCCGATCGAATTCGTGCACAAGCACGAGGGCTGCATCGTCACCCAGCGTGAAGTGGGCATCGATACCGACAGCTGGGAGGCGGCGCTGAAGAACACCCTGCGCCAGGCCCCGGACGTGATCATGATCGGCGAAATCCGTACCCGCGAGGGCATGGATCACGCGGTGGCATTCGCCGAAACCGGTCACCTGGTGCTGGCCACCCTGCACGCCAACAACGCCAACCAGGCGATGGACCGCATCATCAACTTCTTCCCGGAAGACCGGCGCAACCAGCTGCTGATGGACTTGTCGTTGAACCTGAAGGGCGTGGTCGCGCAGCAGCTGGTGCCGACCCCGGACGGCAAGGGCCGCCGCGTGGCGATGGAAATCCTGCTGGGCACGCCGCTGGTGCAGGACTACATCCGTGACGGTGAAGTGCACAAGCTCAAGGAAGTGATGAAGGATTCGGTGCAGCTGGGCATGAAGACCTTCGACCAGAGCCTGTTCGAGCTGTACCAGGCCGGTGAGATCAGTTACGACGACGCTTTGCGGTATGCCGATTCGCAGAACGAGGTGCGCCTGCGCATCAAGCTGTCGCAGGGCGGTGATGCCAAGACCTTGTCGCAGGGTCTGGATGGCGTGGAGATTGCCGAGGTTCGCTGAGTCTGGCGGATTGGGTGGTTTGAAGAGCCGCTCCTTCGTGGGCGGCTTTTTTATGGGTGGGGCAGGGGCGAGGGTAGGGGCAGGATCAAGGTCAGGATCAAGATCAAGATCAAGGTCAGGATCAAGGTCAGGATCAAGATCAAGATCAAGATCAAGGTCAGGATCAAGATCAAGATCAAGATCAAGGTCAGGATCAAGATCAACAGCACCCCTCCCGAACCCTCCCCTTCGCTGTGCGAAAGGGAGGGGCCAAGGCCGAGCCAAAGGAAAAGCCAAAGCGAAAGCCAAAGCCAAAGCCAGAGCCAAAGCCGAGGCCTTGGCGGAGGCCTTGGCGGAGGCCGCTCTTCCCCCTCCCTTTCGCGTAGCGAAGGGGAGGGCCGGGGAGGGGTGCTCTGGCTTTGGCTTTGGCTTTGGCTTTGGCTCTGGCCTTGGCCCTCAGCCCAAGCTCCCGCATACCTCGAAGCTTTACCGGTCCATCCAAGCCGGCCCAATCGCTGCAATCTTCACCATTACCGGGCAATCCTCCCGGTGCGCGCCCGGCAGATAGCCCAGGCTCATCAGGAATTCACCGGTGATCTCGCCGCCAGTAAACCGGAAGGTCTTCTTGAACAGCTTCACCCAGTCGGCCTTGCTCAAGGGGTGATGCGCGTCCAGCCATTGCGCAAAGCCGCCATGCGAGGCGCGCAGCCCCTGGATCACCTGCGCGTTGTGGATCGCCGCAGCCACCTTGAGCCGGTTGCGGATGATGCTGGCATCGGCCAGCAGGCGGGCGATATCCGCCTCGCCATAGGCAGCCACCGCGTCCACATCAAAGCCACTGTAGGCGCTGCGGAAGCCTTCGCGCTTGCGCAGGATGGTTTCCCAACTCAATCCGGCCTGGTTGATTTCCAGCAGCAGGCGCTCGAAAAGCTCGCGTTCATCCCGCTGCGGGAAACCATACTCGTGCTCGTGGTACGGCCCATGTACGGGGTGGCCCGGGGCGAAATCACAGTAGTAGGTCATCGGCATCTCCGCATCAGGGAAGCTTGGATTATCGCCGCTGCGCAGCGGTGGGCGGCCGCAGCCGTTAGAATGCAGACATGTCTGCGCTGTCACCCCCTCTGTCCAACCACCTGCTGGTGGCATTGCCATCACTTGTCGACCCATTGTTCGCCCGCAGTGTGGCCTTGATCTGCCAGCACGATGGCAACGGTGCCATGGGCGTGCTGGTCAACCAGGCCTCCGATTTCACCTTGGGCGACGTGTTCGCGCAGATGGAGATCGATACCGACGATGGCGACCTGCGCGCCGTGCCGGTGCTCAACGGTGGTCCTGTGCACACCGAGCGTGGTTTCGTCATCCATGACGATGCCAGGGCATGGGATTCCAGCCTGAAAGTGGCTGATGGTCTGTATCTCACGACCTCCCGCGACATCCTCGAGGCCATGGCCCGTGGCGACGGTCCGCGCAATGCGCTGGTCACGCTCGGTTGCGCCGGTTGGGGCGAAGGGCAACTGGAGCAGGAGCTGGCGGACAACAGCTGGCTGACCGTGCCGGCCGATGCCACCGTATTGTTTGAAACCCCCTTGGACGAGCGCTGGCAGCTTGCCGGCTCGCGCATCGGTGTCGATCTGTTCCTGGTCACCGGATACAGCGGTCGTGCCTGAGGCCAGCATGCTTTCCACCAGCAGCACGGTGCTGGGCTTCGATGTCGGCTCGCGCCGCATCGGCGTGGCCATCGGCAGTTCGCTGGGTGTCGGCGCGCGTGCCATTGCGGTAGTCGATGTGCACGGCAATGGTCCGGACTGGAACGCGCTGGACCGCCTGCACAAGGAATGGCGGCCACAAGGCATGATCGTCGGCGATCCGCTCACGCTGGAAGGCGAAGACCAGCCCAACCGCAAGCGCGCGCACGCCTTCGCCAGGCAGTTGCAGCAGCGCTACAAGGTGCCGGTACTGCTGGTGGATGAGCGCTCCAGCTCGGTCGAGGCCGCGCAGCGCTTTGCGGTGGAGCGTGCCGAAGGCCGCAAGCGCCGCCGCGATGCCGCCAACCTCGACGCGGTTGCTGCCGCCGTCATCATCGAGCGCTGGTTGTCGGCGCCGCACGAAGCCACCCCTATTTCCTGACTGTCGAAGACCCTGCCATGACCGCTTCGCAACTTGATGCCCAAGGACGCCTGCGCCACCTGCTGACCCTGGATGGGTTGCCGCGTGAGACCCTGCTGCAGCTGCTCGACCGCGCCGGCCAGATCCGCGATGCCGCGGTCGGTCGTATCAACAACAAGCGCGCGGTGCTCGCCGGCACCAGCGTCTGCACGCTGTTCTTCGAACCCTCCACCCGCACCCGCAGCTCGTTCCAGCTGGCGGCGCAGCGGCTGGGGGCGGATGTATTGAATTTCGATGCGTCCACCTCTTCCACGCGCAAGGGCGAAACCGCCTGCGACACGCTGAAGAACCTGGAAGCGATGGGCGTGCGCGGTTTCATCGTGCGCCACCCGGACGATGGCGCGGTGGCTGAACTGGCAGGCGCTGCCGGTGAAGATACGGCCCTGATCAATGCCGGTGATGGCCGCAGCGCGCACCCGACCCAAGGGCTGCTCGACATGCTGACCCTGCGCCAGGCCAAGGGCAGTGATTTCTCCAAGCTCAAAGTGGTGATCGTTGGCGACGTGAAGCATTCGCGCGTGGCCCGTACCGATCTGCAGGCGATGCGCACGCTGGGCGTGGGCGAGATCCGGGTCTGTGGCCCGCAGTCGCTGTTGCCGGAGGATGGAATCCTGGATGGCTGCGTGGTCGGGCAGGATTTCGATGCGATGCTGGAAGGTGTCGACGCGCTGATGATGCTGCGCCTGCAGCGCGAGCGCATGGAAGAAGGTCTGGTGCCGTCGCTGGAGCAGTACCACGCGCAGTATGGTCTCAACAACGAGCGCCTGAAGCGCGCGGCCAAGGACGCAGCGGTGCTGCACCCGGGCCCGATCAACCGCGGCGTGGAAGTCACTGACGAAGTAGCTGATGGCCCGCAGTCGTGGGTGTTGCGCCAGGTGGCCAACGGCGTGGCCGTGCGCATGGCGGTGCTGGAAACCCTGCTGGGTTGAGATTGGTGAGGTTGCCGCTGCCTGCCTCCCTCCCTTGCGCCGAAGGCGTAGGGGAGGGCTGGGGAGGGGTAGCTCTATGGCTTTCAAGCAGTGTCAGCTTCGCGGCTTACGGCGCTCCCACAAGCCGATGGGGATTGCGTGATGCCCCACTGTAGAGCCGCGGCCCATTGGGGGGGGGGGTTGACCGGGTTGCCCCCGGGCCGCCCAGGGGGGGCGCCCCGGTGGTGGGTGGGGGGGGTGGGGGGGCCGCACTGT
>NZ_JBXFWM010000064.1:0-28063 GCF_056856655.1 Stenotrophomonas sp. STEN033 | reverse complement strand
CCCACAACCACAACTGATCCGGCCCCGGGCAAGCACCAGCCGAACATGGCTCGGCACTACCCGGGTGACGCGACCTGACGTGGCCCGGCGCAGCCTGCGGCATTATCATGCGCAGCATCGCGGCCCGTGCCGCTGGCAGTCACCGCAAGGATTTACCGCAATGATGGAAGAACTCCTGATCGTCACCACCGGTGGCACGATCGACAAGATCTACTTCGACGACAAGTCCGATTACCAGATCGGTGATCCGCAGATCGGCATGATCCTGCGTGAGCTGGGCGTGACCTTCCGTTTCAACGTGATCCCGATCCTGCGCAAGGACTCGCTGCACATCAGCGATGATGACCGCGAGCTGATCCGCGCCACCATCGCCGCGCAGCCCACCCGCCACGTGCTGGTCACCCATGGCACCGACTCGATGGTCGCCACCGGCAAGGTACTGGCCACCATCCCGGGCAAGACCATCGTGATGACCGGCGCGCTCAGCCCGGCCCGTTTCCGTGGGTCCGATGCCGAGTTCAACATCGGCTGCGCCATCGGCGCGGTGCAGTCGCTGCCGGAAGGCGTCTACATCGCCATGAACGGCCGCATCTGGAATCCGGAGAAGGTCCGCAAGAACGTCGACGCCAATCGCTTCGAATCGTTGTAAGTGGCCAAAAGTACCCGCGCCACCGCCGCATTGGACAAGGCCGGCATCGCCCATGGCGTGCATGCCTATGACTACTCGGCCGACGTCGACAGCAAGGGGCTGGCAGCGGCGCAGGCACTGGGCATTGCTCCGGCAAGGATGTTCAAGACGCTGATGGCCTGGGTGGACAAGCAGCCACTGATCGCGGTGATCCCCTCCGATCAGCGCCTGTCGCTGAAGAAGCTTGCCGCCCATTGCGGCGGCAAGCACGCACAGATGATGGAAGTGCCTGAAGCCGAGAAGCGTAGCGGCTACAAGGTCGGTGGCATCAGCCCCTTCGCACAGCAGCGGCCGGCCAAGGTGGTATTTGCCGCCAGTGCCGGGCAGCACGACGCGCTCTACATCAACGCCGGCCAACGCGGCCTGCTGCTGGATATCGCCCCGGCTGATGCCTTGCAGGTCCTGCAGGCCAGCTGCGCCGATATCTGCGAGGACTGAGTCGCTGTCAGCGACATGGGCTCAACCACAACGCCGGGCCCATCCGCGCCGACAAACGATGCCTCCAGCTAGAACGTGATCGACCAGCGGTTGAGCCGGCCCGTATCGCCACTGGCCTTGTCGTTGACTCGCAGTGTCCAAACGCCATTCAAGGCCTCCTTGGAAAGATCCACCTCGAAGGTCTGCTTGATGTCATCGGCACTACCTCCTTCGTAATTGCTCAGCAGATAGGCGCGCCCGCCAGGTGCAAGCAGCTCCACTTTCAGGTCACCGCGCCAGCCATGGCTGATATCCACCGTTACCGGCGTCGCCGCCGGTGCATTGGCAGTACGCCCGGTTACGCTGATCGGACTCTCCACCGTGCGGTTGTCGAGGATATCCAGCGCCTCGTTGCTGCTATAGGTCTGCGCCGGTAGCAGACCCCAACTTGCCTTCAAACGCACCCCCGAGTACGCCGAGTAGCCGGTCAACATGACGTGGTAAGTGCCCGCTACAGGCGCCGGAATGCTGCAACTTTCGGCATTGCCGGCGTGGAACGGTCGACAGTCGTAGCTGAAGGCGGTGGGACGGCTGGCGGCGCGTACGTACAGGTCCGCATCGCCATTGCCGCCAGCAATACTGATCAGCAGGTTCGACGCACCTGCCGGTATCTGCACGCTGTAATAGCGATTGCTGCCTTTGCTGCCCGCCAGGTCGATCAGCGCCACACCGTTGACCAACACTGTTGCGGGGTCGGGGTCCGGCGGCAACGGGCCGCCCAGCGCTGCAGCCACAGCCGCCTGCGCATTGACGATGCCGGTGCCGATCTCCCGGTCCGGGGTAGCAGGAAAAGGCGTCGCCGTAGCCTTGATCAAGGCTTCAACCTGCATGGGCGTACGCACAGGACTGGAGACCTGTTGCACCAGCGCCACCACGCCCGCCACATGCGGCGCCGCCATCGAGGTTCCGCCATAGGACGCGTAGCTCTCGCCCGCCGGGCCCTTGCTGCCACTGTTGAGCGTGGAAAGGATGGAGCTGCCCGGCGCCGCAATGTCCACCAACGGACCATGGTTTGACTGCTGACTGCTGCTCCAGATCGAGCGTTTGCCGGCGCTGTCGCTGGCAGCAACGGCGATGACATTGTTGCAGTTGGCAGGCGAGGCGCTGCCCACGTTGATGTTGCTGTTGCCAGCCGCGACAACCAGGGTCGCGCCCTTGCCTGTCGCACTGTTGATCGCGTTCTGCATGGTGCTGCCGCAGGTGCCTGCACCGCCCAGGCTGAGATTGATCACCTCTGCTGGGTAAGCATTGGCAGGTACACCGGCTACCTGTCCACCGGCAGCCCAGACAATGGCGTCGGCAATATCCGAGGTATAGCCGCCACAGCGGCCCAGCACACGTACCGGCACGATCCTGGCAGCAGGCGCGACGCCCGCCACTCCCTTGCCATTGTTGGCAACCGCCGCAACGGTGCCGGCGACATGGGTGCCATGCCAACTGGAATTCTGCGCGCCATGGCTGCCACCACATTGATTGGCCGTCACCCAGTCACCCGGGTCGCTGGCATCGCCATCGCGACCATCACCGTCATTGGCAACCGCAGTGTCGTCAATGAAGTCATAGCCCGGCAGGACATTGGCATCCAGATCGCTGTGGCTGGCAATGCCGGTATCCAGCACCGCCACCACCACGCCCTCCCCGGTTGCATTCTCCCAAACTTCAGCGGCCTTGATGCCATAGGCACCGAACAGCCCCCATTGCTCGCCGAAACGCGGATCGTTCGGCGCGGTAGCGATGGTATGGCGCCGATCAATCTCGACGTACTCGACACCAGGGTCCGCAGCCAGACGATGCATCAAGGCTTGAGCCTCGATGCGATCCAGCGGCGTGTCCACGTGCACCACGTCCGCACCTACCGCCAACCGGCGCAGGCGCTGCAGCGTGCCAGCCTTGCCAGCGCGTACCGGCAACCCACGTGCAGCGATGGTCAAGACGCGGCCCAGCACGACCCCACCTTCAGCCTGGGCTGTGTCCTTGCGGAATTTGACGATGAAGCGTTGATGCACCAGCGCGGAGTCCAGGCCTGCAAGTTGCACTTCGCCGGCCAAGGCAGGCGCGCACAACAGCAGCGGAAACAACGAAGCAGTGCCAGCTGCCACGAACCCACGGCGAAGCGTACGGCGCGATATGGATGACATTGTTGAACCCTTCTGCATGGAAAGATGCCGCTTGCGCGGCGTCGGCCCTGCTCGGTGTTCCCGGCGCGGACAGCAACCAACACCAGGGCAGAACGCTCCGGATTGGTTCCCCTTCACCAATCCGCCCGCAGACAGTAGGCCGGCGGCTTACGCGCTCCCATCGGCGTTCTACTGAAACCGCTGTCCGGTGCGCCGTCGGAACCTACCAACGCATCAGTCAGGAAAGTGCGCATCCCGCGCTTCAATGCATCGTGACCATCACCAACGCCAACAATTCCTGCCCGCCACGTCCTTCGCCGCAAGTGACGGGCTCACTGCTGAAGCGCTGCTTGCGCGGCCGCATTCCCTGGCAGCACTACATCGGCGAATCCATACTGATCGGCACGCTGCCTCAAGCGGAAACGCAGGACCGTGCCGTGGTCACTGGACTCGTAGCCCGGGCAAACACAGCGCAGCCGGGGCCGTTGACGGAGAGTCTGAGAGTTCGCCTGAGCATTGCTCCCGGGTGCGCTGCGCTTATCCGGGCTACAGACCTGTTGCGAACGAGGCATCCTGCCAATCACAACGCCATGGGGAAACGTGTGTACTGAAGTCCATCAATCAACAAACAAAAGCCCCGGCGAAAGCGCCGGGGCCAGATCACATCGCAGCAGAGCAGCAGCGCCTTCAAGCAAACATCCGCTGCCGCTTGACGCTGCTCAACTCAGAACCTGATCGACCAACTGTTGATACGACCGGTATCACCGCTGGCCTTGTCGTTGACACGCAGCTTCCAGTTGCCGTTCAACGCCTCGCTGGACAGGTTGACGTTGAAAGTCTGCTTGATGTCATCCGCGCTGCCACCCGCATAATTGCTCAGCACGTAGACGCTGCCATCGGGTGCCACCAGATCCACTTTCAGATCGCCCTTCCAGGTATGGCTGATATCCACGGTCACCGGTGTCGATGCCGGCGCGTTGCCACTGCGTCCGGAGACGGCAATGCTGCTTTCCACAGTGGCATTGTCGACGATGGTGACCGCCGTCGCGTTGCTGTAGGTCTGCACGCCACCGCTGCCACCGCCGGTGCTCCAGCTCGCCTGCAGGCTGACGCCGGAGAACGCAGAGTACGCGGACAGCATCACGTGATAAGTGCCAGCAACCGGTGTTGCAAAGCTGCAGCTCTCGGCGTTGCCGGTCTTGTACGGACGGCAATCGTAGGTGGACGTGGTCGGCTGGCTGCCGGCACGCACATACATGTCCGCATCACCGGTGCCGCCGGAGCTGGCGATGACCAGATTGCTCGCCCCTGCGGGAACCTGCACGGTGAAGAACTGCGTGCTGCTGGCAGCGCCCGACAAGCCGGTGATCGGCACGCCATTGTTCAGGACCGTGCCACCCGGGTTTGGATTGCCGCCACCGTTGGCTGCATCCACCACTGCCTTGGCATTGAGAATGCCCGGGCCGATGCTCTGCGATGGCGTGGAGGGGAACGGCGTTACATTGGCCTTGATCAAGGCCTCGACCTGCGCCGGCGTCTTCGGCGTGGTCGAAACCGCCTGCAGCAGCGCGACAACACCTGCCACGTGCGGGGTCGCCATCGAAGTGCCGTTGTAGGCGGCGTAGCTCTCGGTGCCCGGCGTGGTGGTGCCGCTGTTGAGCGTGGACAGGATGTTGGAGCCCGGTGCGGCGATGTCGATCAGTGCACCGTAGTTGGAGAAGCTCGAACGTGCGCCGGTGCTGGTCGTCGATGCCACTGCGATCACGTTGTTGCAGTTGGCCGGCGAGGCATTGGACACATTGGTGTTGTCGTTGCCTGCAGCAATCACCAGCGTGGTGCCACGGCTGACCGCGCCATTGATTGCCGCCTGGGTGGTGCTGCCGCAGGCACCGGAGCCGCCCAGGCTGAGATTGATCACCTCGGCCGGATTCGCGTTGGCCGGTACACCGGATACGGTGCCACCGGAAGCCCAGATGATGGCGTCGGCAATATCCGAATCGTAGCCACCGCAGGTGCCGAGCACGCGCACCGGTACGATCTTGGCGCCATAGGCCACGCCGGCAACGCCCTTGGCGTTGTTGGTGACCGCCGCAATGGTGCCGGCGACATGGGTGCCATGCCAGCTGGAGCCCTGTGCGGCATGGATGCCACCGCATTGATTGGCGCTCACCCAATCACCCGGGTCACTGGGGTCGTTGTCGCGGCCATTGCCATCGTTCGACACCGTGGTGTCGTTGATGAAGTCATAGCCCGGCAGCAGATTTGCGGCCAGATCGCTATGTGCGGTGATACCGGTATCCAGCACCGCCACCACCGAGCCGGCGCCATTGGTGACATCCCAGGCTTGGTTGGCCTTGATGCCATAGGTCCCCGAGTAGCCCCACTGCTCGCCATAGCGGGTGTCATTCGGGGTCAGGCGGATGGTATTGAGGCGATCGACCTCGACGTACTCGACATTGGGATCGGCAGCCAGCTTGCGCATCAGGGTTTCCGCCTCGGCCCGATCCAGCTTGGCATCGGCACGGACCACATCCGCGCCTACCGCCAGACGCCGCATGTGCTGCACACCGATGCTCTTGCCCGCACGTGCCGGCAACGCACGCGCGGCGGAGACCAGGGTTTTCTGCAGGGCAGCGTCACCTGCAGCCTGGCGGCTGTCCTGCCGGTATTTGACGATGAAGCGTTGGTGCGTCGGCGCGGAATCGAGGCCGGCCAGATGCACATCGCCGGCCCAGGCCGGCGCACACAGAAGCAGGGATGACAACGACGCAGTGCCAACAACCAACAACCCACGAACGAGCGTACGGCGCGATTTGGATGACATTGATTAGCCCTTCTGCATTGAGAGGAAGCCGCGTGCGCGGCATAAGTCCTACCCGGGGCCCTGCCAGATGCGAAGAGGTTGCTGCCCGGGTAGAACTACCCGAACCAGTCCCCTGTTACCGATTCGTGGGCGGACAGTAAATGGCGGCTGAACCAATGACAAGAGGGTTACAACAGAAACCGTTGCTCCGTCACGTTTACGCAAGTGAGTGATTCGTAAAGAATATTTTATTATTGCTTGGTACTGCTGGGCTGCGCCCCTGGGTGTCCGGACAAAGAAAAGCCCGCTGCGAATGTGCCGCAGCGGGCTTCTTCACTTGCCTGACTCGGAGGCTCAGGCGTCCAGACGCACCAGCCAGCCGTGGCGGTCAGGCTGACGGCCGTACTGGATGTCGGTCAGTTCCTTGCGCAGCGACATGGTCACTTCACCGGCCGGTGCATTGATGTCGCCCACCGAGAAGCCTTCGCCCTTGAGCTGGCCGATCGGGGTGATCACTGCCGCGGTGCCGCAGGCAAACACTTCGGTGATCTCGCCCGAGCTCACGCCCTGCTTCCACTCGTCGATGGTGACCTGGCGCTCTTCCACGGTCATGCTGCGGTCGCGGGCCAGCTGCAGCAGCGATTCGCGGGTGATGCCTTCCAGGATGCTGCCCGACAGCGCCGGGGTGACCAGCTTGTTTTCCTTGCCGTAAACCAGGAACACATTCATGCCGCCCAGTTCTTCCAGGTACTTGCCCTCGACCGGATCCAGGAACAGCACCTGCGAGCAGCCCTGCGCCTGCGCCTGCTGCTGCGGCAGCAGCGAGGCTGCGTAGTTGCCGCCGCACTTGGCAGCACCGGTGCCACCCTTGGCAGCGCGCGCGTAATCGGTGGACAACCAGATCGCCACCGGCGCAACGCCCTTGGCGAAGTACGGGCCAGCCGGGCTGGCGATGACGTAATAGGTCGCCTTCTGCGCGCCGCGCACGCCGAGGAAGGCCTCGTCGCCGATCATGAACGGGCGGAAGTACAGGCTGGCTTCATCGGCATCGGAGACCCAGTCCTTGTCCAGCGCGACCAGCTGCTTGAGCGACTCGACGAAGATCTCGGCCGGCAGTTCCGGCAGCACCAGGCGGCGCGCCGAACGCTGCAGGCGGGCGGCGTTGGCCTGCGGACGGAAGGTCCACACCGAGCCATCAGCGTGACGGTAGGCCTTGATGCCTTCGAAGATTTCCTGGCCGTAATGCAGCACGGCGGCAGCCGGATCCAGCGAAATCGGGCCGTACGGCGTTACCGCCGCATCGTGCCAGCCGGTGTCCTTGTCCCAACGTACGGCCACCATGTGGTCGGTGAAGTGCAGACCAAAGCCCGGCTTTTCCAGGATTTTGGCGCGCTCCTCGGCGCTACGCGGATGATCCGAACGGGTGACATCGAAGCTCAACGAAGACTGGGACACCGGATAATTCCTTCCAGATTGCGGGATGGGACAGCCCCGATGCCACGCTGGCAGCGGGGGTGCAGCACAAACCGTCACCGGCAGCCGCCGGCGCGGGCTTACAGCATGCCAGTTTCCAGGCGCGCCGCCTCGGACATCATGTGACGTCCCCACGGCGGGTCGAACACCAGGTCGACGTCGGCCTGGGCCACGGTCGGGATCATCTCCAGCTTGCTGCGCACGTCATCGACCAGGATCTCGCCCATGCCACAGCCCGGCGCGGTCAAGGTCATCTTGACGTCGACCTCGCGCTGGCCATCGTCCAGATGCTTGATATCCACTTCGTAGATAAGCCCAAGATCGACGATGTTGAACGGGATTTCCGGATCAAAGCAGGTGCGGAGCTGTTGCCAGACCAGCTTCTCCACATCCTCGTCGCCGGCATCATCGGGCAGTTCCAAGCCCGGTGGCGGCTCCTTGCCGATGGCGTCACCGTCCTTGCCGGCGATACGGAACAGGTTGCCTTCGACAAATACCGTATAGCTGCCACCCAGTGCCTGGGTGATATAGCCATAACTGCCGGCCGGCAAGGTCACGCTATCGCCCTGCGGCACCATCACGGCCGGGCAATCGCGCTCAAAATGGACAGGTTCACTGCTACGGGAATACATGTAGATGGATATGGGGACGCGGTGGCTACCCGCAATGGCCCCATTTTATCCGACTGGGCGCACTCGCCGCTGAAACGCTATGCTGCGGAATCTGTTCGGGAATGCCCATGTCGCCTGTTTCCACCTCGGCCAGCCCTACCCGCCACTGGCTCTGGCCCGTTTTACTGTTGTTGGGAAGCATCACCCTCACCATCGCCTGGCTGCTGGTTGCCCTGAGCACCGGCACCCAGGCCGGCTGGATGGCGATACTGGCCGCGCTGGAGGCGGCGTGGATGCTGCGCCTCGGCACCTTCCGGGCCGGCCCGGCGCGCGTTGCGGTGACCCTCCTGGCCACCGTGCTGATCGCGGTGGCGGCCAACTGGCTCATCGCCGCCGCCTATGTCGGCGGACCGATGGGCTTGACCCCATGGGAATCCGCCCTGCGCATGGGCCCGCATTTCGCCTGGACCCTGCTGTCATTGGCCAACGGCCTGGGGGAACTGATCTGGCTGTGCATCGCCCTGCTGGTGGGCTGGCGCCTGGGGCGTTGAATCTCGCTTGATCGCAGCGTCAGTGTGAGAATTCATCGCGGCATGAAACAAAATGTCAGTTTTTGCACATTTCCCCAGCCATGGTCTGCACATTAGGACCAGTTAAAAATTCGTAATTTCATGACTCCCTCGCACCACTCCGCGGAGAGTCATACGTGAGTATCCAGCCACTCAGCCACGCCGTTCGTCTCGCCCTGTTACCCATTTCGACCGCCGCGCTCGCCCTGGGCGCCGCCGGCAGCGCGCTCGCCCAGGACGCTGCCCCCAAGGAAGAAGCCACCAATCTGGACCGCATCCAGGTCACCGGCTCACGCATCAAGCGCGCCGACCTGGAAACCTCCAGCCCGGTTTTCACCATTGACCGGCAGAACATTGAGAGCTCAGGCGCTGCCACTGTCGGCGAGTTCCTGCAGCGCACTCCGGCCATCGCCGGTGCCGCCACCAACCCGCAGGTCAACAATGGCGGCGGCGCGGGTGCGGCCACGGTCGACCTGCGCGGCCTGGGCGTGAACCGCTCGCTGGTGCTGGTCGACGGCAAGCGCTGGATCGGCACCATCTCCAACGCCAATGGTGCGGTGGACGTGAACTCCATCCCGATGGCACTGATCGAGCGCGTTGAAGTCCTGAAGGATGGCGCCTCCGCCATCTACGGTTCCGATGCCATCGGCGGCGTAGTCAACTTCATCCTGCGCAAGGATTTCGAAGGTCTGGAAGCCAGCGCGTTCTATGGCACTTCCTCGCGCGGCGACGCTGACACTCAGCGCTTCGACGCCACCTTCGGCCTGCACGGAGAGAAAGGTCGCCTGATGCTGGGCGCCAGCTACGACAAGGAAGACCAGGTCAGTGCCGCTGACCGCAGTTACTCCAGCCAGCCCTACCAGCTGTATGCAGGCGAAAAGGGCATCGGCGGCACCAGCCGCATCCTGACCGGTCGTTACGTGGTGCCACGTGCGTCGGCAACCGGCGTGGATCTGACCGATCCCAATTGCGGCAGCGGCGCAAACGTCACCCTCACCCGTATAGACGGCCGCCCGGGCTCTTCGACATCGGATTTCCGCTGCTTCAATCCGAACACGGACGTCTATAACTTCCAGGCCGACGGCAACCTCAACCTGACCCCGCAGGAACGCACCTCGTTGTTCATGAGTGGCAACTACCAGCTCACCGACAACATCGAAGGCTTCCTGCTCGGCTCCTGGCTGCGCACCGAGTCCTCGTTCTTCATCGCACCGCTGCCCTTCGATGGCCGTGCAGCAGTGGACAACGTGCCGATCAGCAAAGACAGCATCTACAACCCCTTTGGCGTGGACATCACCGATGCGCGCCTGCGTCTGCGCGACTTCATCCCCACCCGCACCACCCGCTTCGAAACCGAGACCTACCAGATCACCGCAGGCCTGCGCGGCGCATTCGGTGACAGCAGCTGGTCGTGGGACGCCTCCTACGGTTACGGCCGCACGCCACAGACATCCGCCGTGCGCGGCTATCTGTACAGCCCTGGTCTGACCGATGCACTGGGCCCATCGATGATCGACCCGGTCAGTGGCAACCCCATCTGCGTACGTACGCCGGGCAATGCAGCGACCGCCATCGCCGGCTGCCTCCCGGTCAACTTCATGGGCCCGGCACCTGACCCGAGCACCGCGGTGGGCCAGGCACAGCTGGCCGCGCTTGAGCTGATCAACCCGACCATCCACAGCAGCAACGAGAACGATCTGAAGGTCTTCAACGCCAACGTCACCGGCGATCTGTTCCAGCTGCCGGCCGGTGCCGTATCACTGGCGGTGGGCGTGGAACGCCGCGAAGAATCAGCCAGCTCCAGCAGCGACTTCCTGACCATCATCCCGCCAGGGGACACGGTCTGCAAAATCACCCAGGAAGCCTGTACCTTCGGCGACATCTCGGGCAAGTTCGACGTCAATGAAATCTATGCCGAGGCGCTGATCCCGGTGCTGTCCGATATGCCATTCGCCGAGAAGCTGAACTTCTCGTTGGGTACACGTTATTCGGACTACTCCAACTTCGGCGGCACCACCAACTCCAAGATCGGCATGGAGTGGAAACCGTTCGCTGACCTGCTGGTTCGCGCCACCTATGCGGATGTCTTCCGCGCACCCACCATCGGTGACCTCTACTCGCCCACAGTGCCCAGCGCCAGCACCTACACCGATCCCTGCAACGGTTACACCGGTGGCAATCCCACCGCCTGCGCAGGCGTCCCAACCGACGGTTCCTTCCGCCAGAGCAACAACCAGGTGACCTCATTCCAGGTTGCCAACTCCGCGCTGGTGCCGGAAGAAGGCGACGTGTTCACCTACGGCTTCGTCTACAGCCCGAGCTGGCTGGAGGGCTTCAGTGTCACCGCCGACTACTGGCGCGTGAATCTGGACAAGTTCATCACCAACCTGCCCGAGAACGTACTGCTGAACCAGTGTTTCAACTTTGGTCGCTTCTGTGACACCTTCGTCCGCGACAGCGCGGGTGACGTTGCGCAGATGACCAACATCACCGGCAACTTCGGTACGTTGAAAACTGCAGGTATGGACCTCGGTTTCCGCTACGTCTTCCCGGAAGGCGCATGGGGCAAGTTCAGCTGGAACCTGGACACCACCTATCTGGCCCAGTACGACGTGCAGCTGCTGGCCGGTGACCCGAGCAGCAACGTCGGTGCCTTCCCGGGCATTCCGGAGAGCACCGGCCTTGCAGGCACTTTCGTCGACAACGCCTCGTCGGGCTTCGGCAACATGGCCCGCTGGCGCGCACTCAACGACCTGACCTGGTCGCGTGGCAACCTCAGCGCCAGCCTGACCACCCGCTACGTGCACCACGTGTACGAAGCACCTGACGTAGCCGATGTCACCGAGCCGGGCTATGTCGCCAAGCGTCGGGTTCCGTCCTTCACCCAGACCGACCTGCAGATCGGCTACCGCTTCGAGGACCTGAAGAACAGCTCCATCCAGATCGGCGTGCGCAACCTTACTGACCGCCAGCCGCCGTTGATCTATTCTGGCTTCAACGCCTCGACGGATATGCGGACCTACGATGCAATCGGCCGTTTCTACTGGATGCGCTGGACTGCCCGCTTCTGAGCCAGCAACAGCAGCAGCACCCTCCGCCGCGGCCGATGCCGCGGCGGAGGATCAGGGTGCGGACCTGCGTCATTACATCCGCACCTACGACCACAGTTTGCCGGCCGAAATGTGCGGCAAACTGATCGCCTCCTTCAACTCGCTGTCCCGTTTCCAGCAACGCAACGGCCGCGGGGTACGCCCGGGCCTGGACGACAGCGCCTGGACCGAACTGGATGTGAGCCGCCTTTCCGATGCGGGATTCCTCACCTACTTCCGCCAGCTGATCAGCAACGCCCTGCAGCGATACAACGCCGATGTCGGCCTGCCAATCGCGGTGCCCGACAGTCCGCTGCTCAGCCCCCTGATCCTCAAGCGCTACCGCGCCGGCAGCGAGGAAAAGTTCCAGACCCACTTCGATTCGATCAATGAGGTCTGCGACCGCTACCTGGTCTTCCTGTGGTACCTCAATGACGTGGAAGCCGGTGGTGAAACCTGGTTTCCCGGCCTGCATACCGGCGTGGCACCGCGCACCGGAAGACTGCTCATGTTCCCCCCGTACTGGATGTACGCCCATCAGGGCAAGCCATCCCCCGCGCAGGACAAGTACATCCTCTCCACCTACCTCAGGTTTCCCCAGCGTCAGTCGAGCGTATAGCCGTAACGCACTACCCACGGCGCAAGAATGGCCAGGGTTTCATCGCTGAAATGGGCGCGATAGCTGCGCCACCGACCTACTGCCGAGGCGTTGAGCGGCTGTACCACCTGCGAGTAGCTGGGCGTGTTGATGCGACGCGCTCGTGCGCTTGCGTGGTTGGCGAAGGAAAGCTGCTGTTCCTGCGCAGGCAGTGCCAGGAACGCCATCAAGGTGGAGAGCACCGCAGGAAGATCGTCCACCAGGTCCTCATAGCGCAGCACGTGCACGCGCGCAGGCACCCGTTCGCGTTGCTCGTGCCACCAGTGCATGATCGCCGCATAAGTGCGTGCAGTGGACTCCAGCGAAGTGAACGCCAAGGCGCCGCCATTGATTCCAAACGCCTGCATATAGCAACTCAGTACACAGTCGCAGGGATGGCGCAGCAGCAACAGCCAGTCCGCCTGCGGGAACAAACGCGCCACATAGGGCAAGCGCGTCATGGTCAGCGGGTACTTGTCCACCAGCCGACCTTGCAGCGGCAGGTGTCGCCTGACCTCGTTCCAGTAGCGTTGCCTGGCCGCAGCAAGCGCCGCCGGCGACAGCGCATCCAGAGCGGCCCCCAGGTCATCGTCGCGCCACGTGGGCGCGCTGCGCAGTTGTTCGATCACCACCTCCAGCGCCGGCCGCTCATCCAGCACCTCCAGACCCGGATGCACGTCCAGTATCCGTTCCAGCAACGTCGTTCCCGAGCGCGGGAATCCCACCAGGAACACCGGATCGCTGGGCCGGGCAGGAGCATCCGGCAAGGCCTGCGCCCACGCCTGGGGCGCGGTCTGCAACAAACGCTGTTGCAACCAGTCCAGTACCGGCGGCATGCGGCCTGCAGGCAAGCGCTGTTCGAATGCTGTCACCGCCGCTGCATGCGCCGATGCCAAGGCCTGCATCGCGTGGTCGACCTGCCCGAGCTGGTCATGGTTGCGCGCCAGCTCGAACTGCAGCTGCGCCTGCATCGCTGGCGCAACCTCCTGCAGCAGCGCCTGTTCGGCATGCTGGATGGCTACCTGTGGCTGCTGCTGCCGACGCATCACGCGCGCCATGGCCAATTCATACATTCCCGAGCTGCCGTGCTCAGCGCGCGGATCAATCCCGCGCAATACCTCAGCCGCCTCGTCCAGCCGGTTCAGGCGCTCCAGCAACAGGGCGAATTGAATCCGCGGCTCGATGGCATCCGGGGCTTCGGTGATCAGTTGCCGGTACAGCTGCTGCGCGGCAGCGTCACTGCCGGCCTGCGCCAACAACCAAGCCAAGGCACGGCGCTCGCCGTGGTCCAGCGACGCCTCCTCCACGCCGGCGAGACAGGCTGCAAGTTCCTCGAACCGTTCCATCTCCGCCAGGCTCTGTGCATACGCCAAGCGCACGTCAATCGCCCCCGGCTCCCTTGCCAGGGCAGTCGCCAGGCATCCATTGGCGTCGGCAAAGCGTGCCTGTCCCAGCAGCGCCAACCCATAGCCGAGCAGCCACGCCACATCCTCCGCACCCAGCGCACGGGCGCGTTCAAACGCCGTGCCTGCGGCAGCCGCATCGGCATCTTCAAGACAGACGTTGCCCAGATTCATCCACACGCTCAGCGAATCCGGCTGCAACTCGGCGGCCCGTGAAAGCCAGTCACGCGCATCCTGCACCCGTCCCTGTGCGGCCAAGGCCAGCGCCAGCACCTCCATCCCCGCCGCGAAACCGGGCGTTGCGGCGAGCAGACGGCGCATCGCCGTTTCCGCCGCATCGTGGCGGCCCTGCTGCAGATCCTCCAGCGCGCGTTCCAGCTCAAGCTGCATCAAAGCCCCCGATGGTTACAACTGAACCTTTCCGCATAGCGGCGAAATCTTAATTTTTGACAATCCAAGCGCAAACGCGCGCATGTCTTTCGCCGTGTGCCAGCACGCAGCATAGGTTCTGTTCGGGGACTTGGTAAGTCACTCTTCTCTCTGCACAGGTCAGACCCTACTCAGCCCAACATCAATGGGCACGACGGTCAGCCCCGAACCTACCCGGCAGCTGCCGGGTTTTTTTTCGCCACGGCAGGAACGGCCCGCGGCATTCTGAAATTTTCATTCCCGTTGCCAGATCCCAATGGCCATGCGATGTTCTGCTCGCCAACGCGGGTACAGCGGCACAAGCGAAATTCTCGAACCCCTTTCATTCCGAACAACAGGGTTGTGAAGACGAGGTGAGAATCCAACACCACTCCCTGCACGCGTCCCAGGCCCTGGATCTGTCCAGCCAGCCGGCTGGAAGCGTGCACGCCACGACCGGCTACGGCAGGGGCGCCCGCCTGCTGATTCCCGCCGGCTGGGTAAGCGTCACCTTGGTGTTGACCGGATTGTTGGAGATAGGCAGTGGTGATGCCCCCTGGCAACTTGCTGCCCATCACCTGCAGTTGTGGCTGGAAGGCGAACTGCGCCTGTCCAACCGCAGTCATGCCTGGTGGCTGTGCATCACCGCACCCGCTGCGCTGTGGGAACGATTGCCGCGCCCGCCAACGTCGAGCAACCATCTCATTCCACGCGAAATAAGCTGCGACAAGGAAGTGGCACGCGCGGTATTGCACCTGGCGCGAAAGCGCTGCTTCAGCAACAGCCGCGATACGTCCGCTGTCCAGGATGGCATGCTCGTGCTGCGCGACATGCTGCTGGAGCGCCAGCAATCACTGCATGGCCAACTCAACCGCTGCAGCGGTCGCACCGCACTGCGGCGACACCAGACCATGTTGCGCTTGTTACGCGTGCAACACCTGATCCGCTGCAATGTGGATGCACGTCTGGACCTCAATCGGCTGGCGGCGATCGCCAATTATTCCCCCCCGCATCTGATCCGCATCTATCGCGAAGTCTTTGACGAAACCCCGTTTGAATATGCAACCCGCCTGCGCCTGCAGCGGGCCTGGGACCTGGTCTGCACCACCGAACTCTCCATCTGCGAAATTGCGGACGCGCTGGGCTTCGAGACCGAAAGCGCCTTCTGCCGCGCTTTCAAGCAAACCTACGCCTGCACCGCCAGCCAGGCGCGTCGAAGCGGCGGCGCCAATCGCACCTGCATCGACATGAGTGTTGCCACGCCTGAACACGGCAATCAGGCCGAGCTCGCGACCTCGTAAACAATCTGGGGGACGTTGCTGGCAACTCTCCGCTGCGGTTCACCCCGTGCGACCAAGCCAGACCGTGTCGCCGCCCCCTTGCTGCCGTGCCCGCGGTGCCTGCGCATTGACACCTGCCGTGCCGTGCAGCGCCCAGTACCTCACCCGACCCGATCACGATGCCGCGCCAACGCGCGCTGTCGCCACAAGGTTCACCCTCGGTCCAAACAGATAGGGCATGGATCAAGGGTGGGCTGCAGCGGAATGCGCCATGCCGGAGGGAACGCCGCGTTCCCGGAAACCACCGATCCGCCAATCGTCTTCGTCCCGTACCCGCCAAAATGCCGTGGATGTCTGCCGCGCCCCCGCATCCGCCCGCATGTACCGGAGTCCGCAATGGCACAGCACAGCAGCGCACTTTTTCTCTGTACAGGTGAGGTGATCAGCATTGCGTTGCGTCTGAAGTGAGTAGGGCTTCACAAAAGCCCAGCCGACGACCGGAGACATCGCGGTTACACCACGCGTTGTCAGAGCAGACACCTCGCCGTCGTCGTCCGTTCACACAGACATGGGGGTAGCCGCAGTGGGAATCCGACATCATTCACTTCAGGGCGCGCGCTCGATCGAGCCCCCCCTGCTACGGCCTGACTGTATCCATGCCATCAGCGCATATGGCAAAGGCTGCCGCCTGTCGATTCCAGCCGGTTGGATAAGCGCTACGCTGGTACTCAGCGGCCGCCTGGAGCTGAGCAACGGCGACCTGCCCTGGCAACTGCCCGCACGCCAGTTGCAGCTGTGGATGGATGGCAACCTGCGCCATGGCAGCCGCGAGCAGAGCTGGTGGCTATGCGTCACCGCACCGGCTGCGCTCTGGCAGAAGCCGCCCAAATCCACCGCCGCCATCATCAACTGCCTCATCCCCCGTGAGCTGCGCTGTGACCCCGATCTGGCGCGCGCCATGCTGCGCCTGTACCGCTCCGGCAACCTGGAGCTGAACCCGGATTCGACCGACGCCGCCTACCGGTTGGGCTTGCTGCGCGATGCCCTGATCGAACGTCAGCAGCCCTTGCAGATCCAGCTTGAGCGCTGCAGCGGTCGCACACTGATGCGCCGTCATCAGACGCTGCTGCGCCTGTTGCGGGTGCAGCACCTGATCCGCTGCACCATCGAAACCCGTCTTGACCTGGTCAGCCTGGCAGCGGCCGCCAACTACTCACCTACCCACTTGATCCGCATCTACCGCGAGGTCTTTGGCGAGACCCCGAGCGAGCATGCCGCGCGCCTGCGCAACAAACGCGCGCTGGAGTTGGTGTGCAACACCGATCTGTCAGTGTGCGAAATCGCCGAATCCCTGGGTTTCGAAAGTGAAAGCGCATTCTGCCGCGCGTTCAAGCATGCCTTCGGCTGCACTACCACCGCCGCAAGGCGCGGCCAGCCAGTGCAGGACCGCGCCCTGGCCGCACCGATGCTGCTGCCGGCGGGCAACACCACGGCTGAATCCACAGTGCGCGAATGGGCGGTGGCCTCCTGACCACCACCGCAGACCTCAGTGCCCGCCGTCCAGCGCCTTCAGTTCACTGACAAGTGCACTCGCCGCCTCGGCACCATCGCCGTACAACATGCGGGTGTTGTCGGCATAGAACAGCGCATTCTCGATACCGGCAAAGCCGGTTCCCTTGCCGCGCTTGATGACGATGGTATTCCTTGAATTGACCACATCCAGGATCGGCATGCCGTAGATCGGGCTGCTTGGATCGGTTCTGGCCACCGGGTTGACCACGTCGTTCGCACCGATCACCAACGACACATCGGTGGTCGCGAACTCCGGATTGATATCGTCCATGTCGGCGATCAAGTCGTACGGCACGCCCGCCTCGGCCAGCAGCACGTTCATATGCCCGGGCATGCGCCCGGCCACCGGATGGATCGCGAACTTCACCTTGACCCCGCGTTCGATCAGGCGCTGCGCCAGTTCCCATATCTTGTGCTGGGCCTGCGCTACCGCCATGCCGTAACCGGGCACGATCACCACACGTTCGGCGAAAGCCATCATCGCGGCCACGTCGGAGGCTTCGATCGGCTTCTGCGTACCGCTGATCTCCGCCCCCTGCCCGCCGCCGCCGAAGTTGGAGAACAGCACGCCGCTGATCGGCCGGTTCATCGCCTTGGCCATCAAGCGGGTCAGCAGGATACCGGCCGCACCGACCATCATGCCGGCGATGATCAAGGCCTCGTTGCCGAGCACGTAACCTTCAAACGCCACTGCCAGGCCGGTGAAGGCGTTGTACAGCGAGATGACCACCGGCATGTCGGCGCCGCCGATCGGCAATGTCATCAGCACACCCAATGCCAACGCCACCACGAAGAAACCGATGATGGCCAAAGGCTGCAGGCTCACCGCCGCCCATACTCCCAGCACCACCATCGCCAACGCGACCAGCAGGTTGAAGGCTTGTTGCCCGGGGAAGGTGACACGCTTGTCCAGGCGTCCATCCAGCTTGGCCCAGGCAATGACCGAACCGGACAACGACACCGCGCCGATCGCCGAACCGATTACCGCCAACGCCAGCACCGTATTGGACGGCAACCGTGCCGCCAGGTCGGCGATGGCCTGCGCGCTCCAATGATTGGTATCGCGGTTGGCAAGATCGGAAAAACGCAGCAGTTCCACCGCGCCGATGGCCGCGGCCGAGCCACCGCCCATGCCGTTGTACAAGGCGACCATCTGCGGCATGTCGGTGATGGCCACTTTCTTGGCCGACACCCAGGCCAGGCCCGTGCCCAGCACCAGGGCCACGGCGATCAATGCGATGTTGTGCAGACCCGGCAGGAAGAATGTGGCAGCGGTGGCGATCAACATGCCGGCACCGGCCCATTGGATGCCGCTGCGCGCGGTCCTGGGCGAGGCCATGCGCTGCAGGCCCAGCAGGAACAGCGTGGCAGCGACCAGATAACTCGTATTGACCAGGATCGATATGCTCATGCACCGGCCTCCAGAGCCGTGTCTACAGGGCGAGGAGACTGCTTGTCGAGGCGATGGTGCTCGCGCATTTCAATGGCGGTTTTCAGCAACCCGATCATGCCCAAGCCGAACGCCACCATGCCCAGTGCCAGCTGCGACAATGCGGTGGTGGGGGCCAGGGCCGCGCCCAACAATCCGAGCAGGATCGGCAGCAGGGCCTGCGCACTGATCAGCCACAGCATCAGGCCTCCCTTGCGCGGGTCCTCCCAGACTTTCTTCGACATCCTGTTCTGGGTCTTGGCCGGATCCTGCAACGAGGACATGCCTACGCCCACGCCTGCATACAACAGTGCACTGTTATAGGCATCAAGCGCGCCCGCCATGCCATTGAACAGTGGCCGCGCCGCATAGGCGAACGCCACCAGCAAGGCCGGATACTGCAGGTAGCTGAGCCACTGGAAAACCTGCCGTGCATTGACCGCGGGGCGGCCGGCGATACCGATGGGGAGGCTCACTTGTCCTTCCCTTCCGGCTTCTTCGAGCTTTTGAACATGTCCAGCATGCGCTCGGTCACCACATAGCCACCGGCCGCGTTGCCCGCCCCGAGGGCCACGGCGATGAAGCCGATCACCTTCTCAAGCGTTGTGTCCGCATGGCCGAGTACCACCATTGCACCGATCAGCACGATGCCATGGATGAAATTGGAACCGGACATCAAGGGGGTGTGCAGGATCACCGGCACCCGCGAGATGATCACGTGGCCGGCAATCGCTGCCAGCATGAAGATGTACAACGCTACGAACCCGTCGCTCATTGTTTGCTCTCTCCGAGGCTGGAAGCGCCTGTCCGGCATCATAACCATGTGGCCGAAGCCGGCGCGACCGTTGCGTTGTCAACCGATTCGCCTCTCGCGCGTTATCCCTCCCAGACACACCCACGACCGGAACGTTACCCTGTGCTGGTGACCAGCCCCCCCCTGATGCCGCCTGCGGCTGTACCTGCCTCGCTGGACGCGTTCCTGGCGGGTATCGGCCCGCGCGCGTTCCGTTTCGCCGAGGCCGGCCTGCGCCAGCGCGACGATGCGCTGGACGCGGTCCAGGACGCCATGGAACGCATGCTGGGCTACCGCGAGCGGCCCGCGGAGGAATGGACGGCATTGTTCTGGAGCATCCTGCGCCGGCGCATCATCGACCTGCAGCGCCGCCGCAGCTTCCGCCTGAAGTTCTGGGCGCCCCAGGAAGACCACGACCAGGACAGCACCATCGACTGGGCCGACGAAGGCCCCGGCCCTGCACAGACACATGAACAGCAGCGCGCGTACACGCAGTTGGTACACGCCCTGCGGCAGCTGCCAGCCCGCCAGCGCGAAGCCTTCAGCCTGCGCGTGCTGCAGGAACTGGACGTGGCCACCACCGCCAAGGCGATGGGTTGCTCGGAAGGCTCGGTAAAAACCCACCTGTCGCGCGCGCGCGACGCATTGCAGAAACAACTGGAGGCCTCGCGGTGAACCGCCTGCCCACACATCCCGACGCATTCGACCATCAGGCCCGGCAGCTGCAGCAGCAGGCCGATGCCGCATTGTCCCCGGCCACCCTGGCGCGGCTGCGGCAGGCCCGCCAGCACGCCAGCATGACGAAAACGCCGTCGGTATGGCGCCGCCATCGCTGGTGGCTGGCGACCGCCTGCTCGGCGCTGCTGGCGGTGCCGGTAGCGATGCAGTTCAACCACAGCGCGCAGCCACCGGTTGCCCCTGTGGTCGCTGGCCAGAACACCGACACTGGCGATGACACCTTGCTGTTCGACGAAAGCCCTGAGCTGTACTTGTGGCTTGGTTCCGACAATCTGGCGATGGAATGATGATGAAGACCTTGCTGCCTTACCTGCTGTTGCTGGCCTGCGCCAGCGCTCCGGCCGCCGCCCAGCAACAGCTGCCCGAATGGGACCAGCTCACCCCAGCCCAGCGCGAGACGCTGATCGCACCGGTGCGTGATCGCTGGAACAGCTCCTCCCCCGAACGCCGCCAGCGCAGCTACGAGCATGCCCGCAGCTGGCAGCAGATGACCCCACAGCAGCGCGAGCAGGCCCGTCGCGGCATGCACCGTTTCGAGAACATGTCCCCGGACCAGCGCCGCGACGCGCAGGCACTGTTCGACAAGATGCGCGGCATGGACAAGGAGCAGCGCCAGCAACTGCGCGAACAGTGGAACAGGATGAGCGTGGAACAGCGCCGGCAATGGGTACAGGCCAATCCACCGGCACCGCGCCCACCGCGCTGACCTGATCTGGTAGTGCCGAGCCATGCTCGGCAGGGGCTTTCCAGCGAAACGCCGCCCTCACCCCAACCCCTCTCCCGCAAGCAGGAGAGGGGCTACAGCGGTACGGTAGTGCCGAGCCATGCTCGGCAGGGGCTTTCCCAGCGACGTATCAGCGTTTTAGGAGCGGCGTCAGCCGCGAAGCTGACTTCAATGAAATCAGAGAGCCACCCGCACCCGATGGATCCTCGGTATCGCGGCTTACGCAGTTCCCACAACAGGGTCTATCAGCGAAGCTCCAGGCGAGCATGGCTCGGCTCCACACCTGGCGCTGCTGCTCACACCGGCGGGATTTCACCGCCGGCTGGACGTTGCGGCCACACGGTCTTGGCCAGCAACTCATCGTTCCAGTCGAACGACAGCTTGCCTTCCTTCAGGAACAGCGCCACGAAGTTGTAGACGTTGCGCGCGAACATTTCGCTGGCGTGCACCGCACCCATGCTGGCCAGGTTGAGCGGACCAGCAACCGTCACGCCGCCGACCTCGATGGTTTGCCCCGGCTGCGTTGCCTCGCAGTTGCCGCCAGTCTCGGCAGCCAGATCGACGATCACACTGCCTGGGCGCATACCCGCCACCATCGCCGCGGTGACGATCTTCGGTGCCGGACGGCCGGGCACGGCAGCGGTGCAGATCACCACGTCCACCCCTTTCAGGTGTTCGGCCAAGCGTCGCTGTTGTTCAGCGCGCTCCGCGTCGGTCAGCTGCCGGGCATAGCCGCCCTCGCCGGCAGCGCTGACGCCCAGGTCCAGGAACTTGCCACCCAGCGACTCGATCTGCTCACGCGTCTCAGGACGTACATCGAAACCTTCAACCGCTGCGCCCAGGCGCTTGGCTGTGGCAACGGCCTGCAGGCCCGCAACACCGGCACCGACAATCAGTACCTTGGATGGGCGGATGGTGCCGGCGGCAGTGGTCAACATCGGGAAGAAACGCGGCGCAAGCTGCGCGGCGATCAGGGTTGCCTTGTAGCCAGCCATGCCGGCCTGCGAACTGAGCACATCCATCGCCTGTGCGCGCGTGGTACGTGGCAATCGTTCCAACGGAAACGTCTGCAACTGGCGGGCCTGCAACGCCGCCGCGCGCGCGGGATCGGCTTCGGGCTGCACCCCGCCAACCAGCACCGCTGCCGTCTTCAGGCGCGCAATGGTCGGCAAGGACGGGGCCTGTACGCATAACACCAGATCTGCAGCTTCCAGCGCGTCACCCAGCTGGGCCCCTGCATCCACATAGGCCTGGTCGGGGAACCCCGCAGCCGCGCCTGCGCCGGCCTGCAGGTGTACCTGCGCGCCGGCTGAAACAAGTTTCTTCACCGTTTCCGGCGTGGCGGCAACGCGTCGCTCGCCTTCGGCGGTTTCCTTCAACACCCAGACATCTACGGCCATTCCAGTCCTCGATGCGCAGCGGATCAACCGCCGGATCGTAGCAAAGCCGGTGCCCTGTGCGGCAGCCCCAGGGCTGCCAGGCCGCCAATCAGTTGGCTACGCCCTGCGGTTCCAGCCGATCGATCACGCCCTGCATGGCGGTGTCGAAGGCGCCGTCATCCACATGTGGACGCAAACGTTCCAGCCGCACCATCACCGCCAGTTCTTCCGGCGAGGCCACGCAGAAACGGATGCCGCGGCGGTTGACGAACAGCAGTCGCGAAGAAATCGGACTCACCCAGGACAACTTGCCGGCCTGCATCTTGCCGTCCTTGTCGATGAAATCCAGCCAGGTGCCGATTTCCATCCTGCGGAAACGTTCGGCGTCGCTGTCGTCGAAATCCTCGGCCTTGGTCGCATTGCCGAACTCGATGGCCGGGGTTTCCGGCGCCGGCGGCGTCGGCAAGGCCACCTGCGGCAGTTCCGGCAAGGCCCGCTCCAGTTCCGGCCGCAGTTCAGCGATGGACTGCAGGGTGTCGTGCAAGGCGTCGATCGCGGTGGTGCCACCGTCGCCATGCAGGCCAACACTGGCAAACACCTTGCGCAGCCCGGGCTGGCTGGATTGCAGCCATGGCTTGCCGACGATATGGCGGCGTGCTTCAGCCACTTCTTCCAGCACATCGTCGGCCAGCTTCAACGCTTCAGCCACACCTTCACCTTCCTCGCCTTCGCGCAGCAGGGTAAGGGTCAGATGGTGATTCCAGGGCTGGCGCAGGAAGTCTTCGATGGCCTTGGGCAGGCTGACGTCGGCAACCCGCTTGTCCAGCTCGGCGCTTGCGCGATTGCGGGCGACTTCCAGTTTCTCCTGGCCACGTTGGGTCTCGGCTGCGCGCCGCTCGGTGATCTCGATACGCCGCCGGTGCTGGGCCAGGAAGTCGCGGAACTCTTCTTCCAGGGTGAGGAAGATCGCCAGGTTCTCATTGAACTCGGCGGTCAGCCTTTCAATGATTTCCTCGACCTTGCCCATCAGCGCGCGCTCGGCCTGGCTTTCCCCGGCATTGCCCTCGCAGGCCTCGGCCAGCGAGTTGAGCAGCTTGCGCGCCGGATGGGTCTTCTGCACGAACATGCGCCGGTCGAGCATGGCGACTTTGACGAAGGGCACGACCAGACGCCCGATCAGCTCGCGCGAACGCCCTTCCAGGTCACGTTCGTCGAGCATCACGTCGAACAGCATGCCGACCAGGTCGATCGCATCTTCGTCCTGGGGGTCCAGATGCGCCTGTTGCGGGTCCACCCCGAGGCGCGTGGCACCGGACAGCACTTCACTCTTGAGCCGCTGCGCCAGCGATTCGCCATCCTCGCCCACCGCCGCGCGCAGGGTTGCGCTGGGCGTGGCCTGCAGCAGCGACAACACCGACATCATCTCGCGCTGGTTCAAGGAGCGCTGCTGGCCGGCGCCGGCATGCGCGGCATCGGCCGCAGACGCCGACGCCCCTTCGCGGGTCTGCCGACTCTGCGCCAGCAGCTCGTGCAGCGCCTCCAGCACCATGTTCTGCGAACTGCCATAGGCCTGTTCGGCCTCAAAACCCGCCGCTGCCTGCGCGGCAGCCTGGCCGGCCATGCTGCCGCGGCGCTGGTTCCAGCGCTCGGAAAAGCGCCGCGCCCACATCGGCGCATGGCCCGGGTCGAATCCTTCCTCTTCTTCCTGCGCAGCCTGCGACACCTGCTCGACCGGCGAGCGTTGCGGACCGGGCCGGCGCGGCGCGGCGATCTCGGGGGCGACACCGGCCTGGGCCAGGCGCTCGTCCACGGCTTCGTACAGCTTGCCGATGCCGGCGGCGAACTCGCGTTCGCACAACTTGAACAGCACCAGCCGCACTTCAGCGGCCAGGTCGCAGGTATAGAACGCCTCGTGCACGGCCACGCCGATGTGTTCCGGGCCGATCGGATTGGTGTCGGCATCCAGCGTCGACACCCCCGCCACCCAGGCCAGGCGGTGATCGATGCGCAGCAACACCTGCTTCCAGTCGCGCAGCAGCACGGTGGCAAAATTGCGTACGGCCAGGCGCGATTCAAGAATGTGTTCGGGGACCAGGCTCAAACCGCCGTCGCCCTGCCCGGCCAGCACGCTCTCTGCCGACTGTGGGCTGCCGGCTTCCAGCGCAGCCCAGGCCTGTTGCAGGTGGGCATCGAACCGACGGGAAATCTCATCACGCCGGCGGCGCAGCTCACGCATGCCGTCCAGAAACGCCAGCTGCGAGGGGCCCGCCGTCTCGGCACGATCGAACAAGGCATCGTCAAAGCCCGCCAGCACCTTGGCAAAGGCCTGCGACAGCACTGGCAGGGCGGCCTCACGGGCCACGCCAAGCAGGTTCTGGTTACGACCGGGCTGACCGGCGGGATGCGGATTGGACATCATGCGCAAAGGCTCCACACCCTTACAGGCGCTGGTCTTCTGATAAACAAATTGGGAAATGCAGACACGGCCCCCGAAACCGCACGCGCATGGTAGGCGGAGAAGATGAACAGGGTCAGTGATGCAGTCCGCACTTCCTACCTCATGAGCCCTTCCCCGCAATACCAGCCATGCTAAGCGTGTCAGCGATTATTAGCGACCCGTAGCTTGTTCAGGCCACACGACACAGCGCACAAAACCGCCGCTGGCTCCCGCTAAACGGCCGGTACATGGGCGACGTCTATAATCACTGGCCGCCTCAGCTCCCGTGAACCATGTCCGACAACTGCTTCCTGCAAGCGCTGGATCAGCGCCATTCGGTGCCCTCCCTGCAACTGGGCGAGCCGGCGCCGGACCCGGCCACCGTGCTGCGCATGCTGCAATCGGCCGTACGCGTCCCAGATCACGGCAAGATGGTGCCGTTCCGGTTCCTGCGCCTGCAGGGCGAAGCCCGCCATGCGCTGGGCGAGTTTCTGGCCCGGCGCAGCCGCCAGCGCGACCCCAATGCGGCCGAGGCCGCGGTGGAAAAGGACCGCCAGCGCTTCTCCCATGCACCGCTGATCATTACCGTGATCGCCCGCTTGCAGGACAACCCCAAGGTCCCCGCGCAGGAACAGCTGCTCACCGCCGGCTGCGTGTGCTTCGCCCTGCTGCAGGCCGCGCAGGGCTGCGGTTTCGGGGCGCAATGGCTGACCGCGTGGATGGCCAGCGATCCGGAAGTCGCCCGCCACCTGGGCCTGGCCGACAATGAGCAGATCGTTGGTTTCATCCATATCGGCACCCCCAGGATTGCCGTCCCCGACCGCGAACGCCCCGATCCGGCCATGCTGCTGCAGGACTGGCAGCCATGAATGCCGGCAGTGCCCCACTGCAGCCGCTCTACCTGATCGACGCCAGCCTGTACGTCTTCCGCGCCTGGCATTCGATTCCCGACGAATTCCAGGATGCGCAGGGCTGGCCGGTAAACGCAGTTCACGGTTTTGCCCGCTTCCTGCTCGACCTGCTTGAACGCGAGCGCCCACAACATATCGCCGTGGCCTTCGACGAAGCGCTGGACAGCTGTTTCCGCCACGCGCTGTATCCGGCCTACAAGGCCAACCGTGATCCGGCCCCGGAGGAACTGCGCCGCCAGTTCGCCCATTGCAAGGCGCTGTGCGCCGCCTTGGGCCTGGAAGTACTGGCCGACCGCGAATACGAGGCTGACGACCTGATCGGCAGCGCCCTGCATGCCAGCCGCGGCCGCCTGCGCGGGGTCATCGTCTCGGCCGACAAGGACCTGTCGCAGCTGCTGCTGGAACACGACGAACAATGGGACTACGCCCGCAACCAGCGCTGGGGCGCGGACGGGGTGAAGGCACGGCAAGGCGTGCACGCCCACCAGGTCGCCGACTACCTTGCGTTGAGCGGCGACGCGGTGGACAACATTCCTGGCGTATCCGGTATTGGGGCCAAGTCAGCGGCTGTGCTGCTGGCGCATTTCGGCAGCATGGACGCCCTGCTCGAGCGCATCGATGAAGTGCCGTTCCTGCGCCTGCGCGGCGCCGCCACCATGGCGGTACGGCTGCGCGAGCAGCGTGAGCAGGCCTTGCTGTTCCGCCAGCTGACCACGGTTGCCTTGAACGCACCGCTGCACAACGCCGCCGGCGGCTTCGTGCGTGCCAATGGCGACGGCGACATGCTCGGCGGGCTGTGCGAGGCGCTTCGGTTTGGCCCGATGACCCGGCGCCGACTGATGACTGCGGCCGGCCTGCAATCCCCTTCCACTCCAGCCAACGAGTTCGCATGAGCCATAACACTGCTGAACCCCGCGTCGTCTACGAAGGCAAATACCAGCGCATGCTGGTGCGCGGCACCTGGGAGTACAGCGAGCGCACCCATGCCGGCGGGCTGGCCGCGATCATCATCGCGGTCACCCCCGATGACGAGGTGCTGTTCGTCGAGCAGTTCCGCGTGCCGCTGCAAGCGCGCACCATCGAGATGCCGGCAGGGCTGGTTGGCGATATCGATGCCGGTGAATCCATCGAGGTGTCGGCCGTGCGCGAGCTGGAAGAAGAAACCGGCTGGACCGCCGACCATGCCGAAGTGCTGATGATCGGCCCCACCTCCTCCGGCGCCAGCAGCGAGAAGATCGCCTTCGTGCGCGCCACCGGCCTGCGCAAGGTCGGCGAGGGCGGCGGCGATGCCAGCGAGGACATCACCGTGCACAGCATCCCGCGTCAGCGCGCTGCAGCCTGGCTGGTGGAGAAAATGGGCGAAGGCTATGAGCTGGACGCAAAACTCTGGGCCGGCCTGTGGATGATCGAACACCATCTGGATGGGCGCCCGCGTGGCTGACTCCGGCTTGCAAGGCGTCACTGCGCTGCTCGGCGCCGATGATCCAGCGATTTACACCGTGCACAACCCGCACGGCGTGTCCCCGTTCCTGCTGCTGGCCGATCATGCCGGCCAGCGTGTGCCGCAGGCGCTGCAGGACCTGGGCTTGCCGCAGGCCGAACTGGACCGGCACATCGGCTGGGATATCGGCATCGCCGGCACCACCCGCGCCCTGGCCAAGCGCCTGGACGCCTGGGCCATCGAACAGACCTATTCGCGCCTGTTGATCGACTGCAACCGGCCGCTGGTGTCGCCGACGCTGATTCCTGAAGTCAGCGACGGCACCGTTGTTCCCGGCAATCGCGGCCTTGATCCACAGCAACGCCAGCAGCGCATTGATGCGATCCACGCGCCCTACCACGCACGCATCGACGCCGAGCTGGACCGTCGCCGCGATGCGGCTGTGCCGACACTGCTGGTGATGATGCACAGCTTCACCCCGGCGATGGCCGGCATGGAACGTCCATGGCATGCAGGCGTGCTGTATCACCAGGACACGCGCTTCGCGCATGCGCTGTTGCAGGCCTTGCGCGAGGAAGGCGACCTGGTGGTCGGCGACAACCAACCGTATTCGGTGAACAGCAACAGCGACTATGCGGTGCCGGTGCATGGCGAAGGCCGTGGTCTGGTGCATGTGGAACTGGAGATCCGCCAGGACCTGATCGCCGATGTGGCAGGGCAGCAGGCCTGGGCGGAGCGACTGGAGCGGATATTCCGCAGCTTGCAGCCTGAACTGCTCACCTGGAAGTAGCCTTGTAGGAGCGGCGTCAGCCGCGAAGCCGATGAACTGTCGGATGTAACACCGGCAAGTCCCCTGCCGAGCAAGGCTCGGCACTACGCGGGCATTGCGTTGTCCACACAGGCTGTGCCCTGACGGTTACACAAGCTGTGGATAAGGCCGCACAACCCTTGCACACCAGACCTTTGCAGGCACTGGTGATTTTTTGATCAAGCAGGTCGCATGTAGTGCCGAGCCATGCTCGGCAGGGGCTTTACTGATGAACCCATTTGCAGGAGCGGCGTCCGCCGCGAAGCTGGCAGATGA
>NZ_JBXFWM010000063.1:0-28120 GCF_056856655.1 Stenotrophomonas sp. STEN033 | reverse complement strand
GCCGAGCCATGCTCGGCAGCAGCCGTACCGGGAAAGCTCCTGCCGAGCATGGCTCGGCACTACCGGTTCGCTCTATTGGGAAAGCCCCTGCCGAGCATGGCTCGGCACTACCGGTTGGCTCTATCGGGAAAGCCCCTGCCGAGCATGGCTCGGCACTACAAAAAAGTGCCTGTGTCAAGCCCTCAGTGAAAATCGCTGGGGGCTTGAAAGCTTATACAGGACACGGGTTTAGCTCTACTTCGGGCCGCTTTGCGGGGCTGCGGCGTTGTGGGCTAGGAGCCACATAAGAGCGTCGCGGTAGAAAGCCGGAGCGTACTGCGTCGGGGCGATTGCCAGCAGACGGCAGGCTTGCTCGGCCATCATAGCCCAATCGGTCGCGGCGCTCCAGAACGAAGAACGCGCAGCGTTGGGCTGCGCGTTCGAGGGTGCGTCGGCAAAGTATCCGTGCATTGTCAGCTCGGCTTCGGCGGTGCGGGCCTGCTCGCGCCTCCCTTCCTGAATCCCCGGTCGCCGGCAATGAACGCCTCCAGCATGTGCGGGATCAACTTCTCTGCATCGACCGCCTCGCCATACGCCTGCGCGTGCAGTGCGGCGTAGCGGTCGAGGTCGGCTTTCAGGCTGGCCGGGCACGCGAAGGTAAGCTTGACGTTCTCGGTCTTGGGCAGCGGCCCAAGCCGCAGTTTCTTGGTCGCGTTCATTGCGAAGCTCCCCGATTGAAGAACAGCGGCTGGTAGGGCCGCAGCACTAGATCCCGGTTAACGATGATCCGCACCGGCAGGCCCGGCCGCTCGGTCAGCGTCGGTTGGATGTTCATGTTGCGCCGGGTGATTTCCTGGCCGACCTGATTGATGCTGTCCTGGGCGCTGTCACGTCCGGCGATGACGATGCGGTTGCCGTCCTGGCGGTTCTCTGGCGCGGCCAGTTCTGCGCCGACGCCCAGCAGCGTCGTCAGCACCGCACCGGCAAAGATGCGGTTCCAGTGCCAGTCCACGTCATCCTCCAAGCCCGCGTAGCCGGCCGGGTCGGTGCCGACAAGGTTGTCCAGCGTCAGCGAGGACGTGTCGGGCAGGATGATCCGGTTCCACACCACCTGTACGCGGCTCTGTCCGTAGCCGACCTGGCTGTTGTAGCGCCCGAGGATGCGCGCCCCCTGCGGAATCAGCAGGAACTTGCCGGTGGCTGTGTCATAGACCGGCTCCGTCACAGTGCCGATCACGTCGCCCGGCAAGTCCGACTTGATGCCTGTCACTAGCGCACCGGCGATCACCGTTCCGGCCATCACCTGATACGGCGACGCGGGCAGCGCCAGATTCCCGGAATTGCGGGTTTCCGTAGAACCGGCTTTCAGGAACGCCTCTTTCTGGTCTTGCCGGTTCTGCACGGCGGTCGGGTCGGCGGGCTGGGCCGCCGTTGAGGCAGGCCCAGCAGCGAGCGGATCGAAGGCCGCAAGCGTGCTTGCAGCCCCCGGCGCTGCCTGCGCGACCGTGGCGGCGGTCTGCCCTTGGCCGCCCGAGCGGAAGAACACCGACGAGGCCGCAGCCGCGTCCGCCTCCTTACGCAAGGCATCTTCGGGATCATGGCCTGGCGGCGAATAGCCCGGCGTCACCGGCTGCTGCGAAGCGACGATGGCCGGGCCAAGGTCGCCGGGCAACGGCGGCCCCAGCTCGGGCACACCGGGCGGCAAGGCTGGTGGCAGCTTCGAGTAGTCCGTCGGCAGCGCATCCAGCCCTTCGGACTTCGAGACGCGATCGACGTTGTAAAGCTCGGTCTGCTCGTTGGTGCCGCGCCGCTGCGGTTGCAGCGACCAGATCGTGGCCGCGAGCACGGCGACCGACAGGCCGCCGACAAGGATGGCCAGCGTGCGCCGGTTCAGGCGCGTGACCGGGCGCGGCTGGGCGCGCAGCGCCACCGCTTCGGGCGCGACCTTGCCCGCCTGCGGCGTGGCAAGGTCGGGGGTGTCGTCCTGGCTCATGGTCAGTTCCTCCGCGCAACGCCGTCCGTGCGCTCAATCCGCACCACGTCGCCCTTGTCTCCGCCCAGGCGAAGTTCGGCCGCGCCGAACAGCCGATCCACGATGTAATACGGCGAGCGGAAACGGTAGTTGACCAGTTGCCCGTCGCCTTCCGGCCCGATCACGAACAGCGGCGGCAGCTCGCCTTGCGCGATGCCGACGGGGAACTGGATATAGACCTTCGCACCGTCGTCGAAGGCGCGCAGCGGCTTCCACGACGGATTACTGCCGCTGACCGCGTAGCGGAAGCGCAGGTTCTCCAAGGACAAGCCGGAATCCACCGGCGCGGCTGCGCTGGCCGCCTGCGCCCGGCGCTGCAAGGCCAGCATCCGGTCGCGCGGATACTCCCAGGACGCCGACGCCATCCACGTCTTTTCCGTCGAAGCCAACTCCAGCAGGTACGTCCTGCGGTTGGTGGTGATGACGAGATTTGTCTTGAGGCCCGAGCGGATCGGCTTGACCAGCACATTGACGCGCAGGTCGGCACCGCTGCCGCTGGACGTATCGCCCACGATCCAGCGCACAGTATCACCAGCGGCCACCGTCACCAGCTCCTCGCCCGGCTGGAGCGAAATCACGGTCACGCGGCCCACGGCTGCATAGACTTGGTAGAGCGCGCCATCGGTGAACGGCCACACCTGAATCGCGTTGACGTATCCCTCGCGCGTGGGTGCGACGCGCGCCTCGGCATTGGCCCGTGAGACGCGCACCTTCTCGTCGGCTGGCTCCGGCGTGGGCTTGGCGTCCTCGGCTTCGGGCAATGGCTTCAACTGCGCCGGCATCGGCAGAACCTCGGGCACGGCCACCACCTCCACCGGCGCGGATGGCTCGGGTAGCGGCTGGGCCTGCACCGGCTCATCGAGCGAGATGGTCGGCGGTGGCTTGCCCTGCGTAGCGCAGCCCGCCAGGGCAAGCAGGATCACCGGCAAGGCGGATTTACGGAGAAGATCATTCATGGCTTGGCTCCTTCGGAAGAATCCAGTTCGCGGCTCCACGACAGGCCGTTGACGTAGATGCCCAGGGGGTTCTTGCGCAAGCGTTCTTCGGTGCGCGGCGGCTGGAGCACGATGGACACCACGGCCGTCCACCGCTCCAAGCCCGCCGCGGCGCCGTTGACGTAGCGGCGTTCCGTCCAGCGCACGTTGAAAGACGTGTCGCTGGCGCGCACGACGCTGGTGATCTGCACCGTTACCGACTCCTTGCCGATACGCGCGAACGGGTCGTTGACCCGTGCGTAGTCGTTGAGCACGGCCGCGCCCTTGTCGGTTGTGTAGTCGTAGGCGTCGAGCCAGTTCTGGCGGACGACGATGGGGTCGATGGACAGCGAGCGCACCAGCGTCACGAAGCGCGCGATGTGGTGCGCGGTCTGCGCATCGTTGGGCCGGTATGGCGTGGCGGCTTCGCCCACGGCGCGTACCTGGCCCGCGTTGTCCACCTCCACGACGTAGGGCGTCACGATGGATTGCGCCGAGCGCCACACCAGGCCGCCGGCCATCAGCAGCGCAAGCGTTAGGCAGCCGAAGGCCATCAGGCGCCAGTTCTTCGCCTGCACGCGCGGCAAGCCGATGCGCTCGTCCCACACCTGGCCGGCAGCTTGGTACGGCGTGGCAGGCTGCGGCGTGTCGGCATAGCGCACCTGCGGTTTCTTGAATCGCATGGTCAGTTCTCCTTATGAATCGGAATCGCGCAGGCTCGGCCCCTGGCCGGAGCCGCCGCCATCGCCACCGCGTAGCGTGTGGGCGGTGGTGGTCGCGGCATGGGTGAGTTGCTGGCGGCGGTGCAGGCGTTTGGCCCAAGCGGGCTGTTCCTGCTTCTGGGCGGTAGCCGCGCCGGCTGTGGCCTCGCCTGCGCCACCCTGACCGGATGCCGCGCCGCCATCGGCAGCAGCGCCATTCCAGCCAGCGCGGAAGGGAGCGGCCATGCGTTGCCCGGCAGCGGAGGCGCGGGATGCCGCGCCTCGTTCGGCTGCCTGCGCGCCGGTCTTGGCGACGTTGCCCAGGCCCGCCATTGCGCCTTTCGCACCACCGCCTGCGGCGGCGGAGCCGGCCTGGAACGCCGATTTCGCACTGCCAGCCGCCGACGTGGCCGCACGCGCACCAGCGCCGGCCAGCTTGGCGGCAGCCGGTGCCATACGTGCGCCAGCGGCTACGGCACCGCCTACACCCGTCGCGGCAGCACCGACAGCTACCGCCGTCCCGGCCGCACCGATGGCAGCGCCTGCCATCGCGCCCGCGCCGAGCTGCGGCGCACCGGACACTAGGCCCGTGGCGATACCAGGGCCGAAGATCCCCAGCGCCAGCAAAGTGAGCGAGGCCAGCATGATGACCAGTGCGTGGTCGAGCGACGGCTCATCGGGGTGGACTTGGAACTGAGTGAACAGGCCCGAGCCGATACCGACGATCACGGCCAGCACCAACACCTTGACGCCGGAGGCCACCACGTTGCCCAAGACCTTTTCGGCCAGGAACGAGGTCTTGTTCCAAAGCGCGAACGGCACCAGCACGAAGCCCGCGAGGGTTGTCAGCTTGAACTCGATGAGCGTGATGAAAAGCTGGATCGCCAGCACGAAGAAGCACAGCACCACGACCAGCCAGGCGAGGAACAGCACCAAGATGGCATCGAGGTTCAAGAACACCTCGGGAAATCCCATCATGTCGTCGAGCTGGAGGAAGATCGGCCCGCCCGCGTCAAGGCCGGTTTTCGCCAACCGGCCAGGCTGCAAGAAGTTCTCCATCGTGATGGCAGAGCCGGTGGCGGTGATGCCCAATCCCGCGAACGAGCGGAAGACGATGCTCGCCAGCCAGTTGAAGTTGTTGATGATGTAGGCGAAGGCGCCGACGTACAGCACTTTGCGCAGCAGCTTGGCGATCACGTCCTCGCCTTGGCCGGTGGCGTGGCTCATGGCCCAATACAGTCCAGCGATCGTCATGTCGATGACGATCAGCGTAGCCGTGAGGAACGCCACTTCGCCCCGCAGCAGCCCGAAACCCGAGTCGATATAGGCGGCGAAGGTGTTGAGGAACTGGTCGATGATGGTCACGTCATTCATGGCGTGTCCTCCGGTTCGGGTGGCATTGCGGGAGCCACGCCATCGGCCGGCTCCTCGAAGCTCGGCGGGATCGGCGGCAGGTCGGCCAAGGTCTGGTATTCATCCGGCTCAGCCTGGCCGGAGAAGAAGCGCCGCCGGAAGGCTTCGGCAGCGGCGCGGCAAGCGTCCTCGCCCGTGGCCTGCCGGTCGGCCGCGCATTGCGCGCGCAATGCCTTGAGCCGCACGGGATCAGCGGCCAAGGCATCGGCAAGGTGGTCGGCCGGCTGCTCGCCGCAAGCGGCCACCAGCGCGACACACAGGACAAGGACGCATCGCATGGCGGCCTCCTGTCAATTGCCGTAGAAATCCACGCGCTGCGGCGTGTACGGCGTGCCATCGCCGATGAAACGCCGCCGCACTTCGCGCGCTCGCTCGGTGGCGGCCGCCTGCCGCGCCAGTTCCAGCGAGGCCGCACGATCCTGCGTGATCTGGAGCCGTTGCGACTGGATCGACTGCTTGGCCTGCAAGGCCAGCAACTGGTTCATGGCCTGCATGGCTTGGAGCGCGCCTTCGGCCGACTGGCTCTTGCCCACGAGGTCAGCCAGCACGCTTTCGTCTTCGCCCAGGTTCTGCGACACCTGTGCCTGCATCTGCATCGTGGTCTGCAAGCCGTTGAGCGTGTTCCGCCAACGCTCCTGCGCATCGCGGTACATCTGGTCGCCGCTGACGGTGGCGGCGTACTGCTCGGGATACAGGCGCGCAAACTCCCGATCCAGATTCGTCACGTCGTAGGCCAGGCCGCGGGCCTGCGCGATCAGCCGCTCGGTCGTCGCCAGATTGGCGCGCAACTGGTTCACTACGCTGGACGGCAGGCTGGCGAGGTTGCGCGCCTGGTTCATCAGCATCTGCGCTTCGTTCTGAAGCTGCTGGATCTGGTTGTTGATCTGCTCCAGCGTGCGGATCGCGGTCAGCGTGTTCTGCACGAGGTTGGTGGGATCGACCACGACCCATTGCGCATGGGCGGTGGCGGTGCAAAGCATGGCCGCGATGGCGGCGGCGATAAGACGCTTCTTCATGGCAGATTCTCCAGGGGTTGGTCAGCGAGGGAACCCGGCGCGAGGCCGGGGAACGAGGGCAGCAGGTCGGCCGCCCAATCGAGGCCGCGATGGCGCAGCCAGGCGCCCGCGAAGCCGGGCACGCCGGCGTCCAGCAGCACGCGGTCTATGTCGCGCTGGTCTTGCGGCGTGGAAGCGCCCACAAACGCCAGCGCCGCCGGCCCCAGGTCGAGGTCGAACAGGCGGTTGCCGAGGCGGGATTGGTAGTAGTAGTCGCGCTTGGGCTGCGCGGTTGCGACGATTTCGATCTGTCGCCTGTTGAGGCCGAAGCCCTCGTAGATCGTGCGAATCTGCGGTTCGGTCGCCTGCGGGTTCGGCAGGAAGATGCGACTGGCGCAGCTTTCGATGATCGCGGGCGCGATGCTCGAATCCTTGATGTCGGCAAGGCTCTGCGTGGCGAAGATGACGCTGACGTTCTTCTTGCGCAGCGTCTTGAGCCACTGGCGGATACGCGCGGCAAACACCGGGTCATCGAGGAACAACCACGCTTCATCGAGGATCAGCAGCGTGGGCGCACCGTCGAAGCGTTCATCGAAGCGCGCAAAGAGGTAATGCAGCACGGCCATGACGGCGGCCTTGCTGTGCATCAGCTCCTCCATCTCGAAGCACTGCACGTCGGCCATGCCGAGGCGGTCATGGTCGGCGTCCAGCAGCTTGCCGTGGGCACCGCCTAGCACATAAGGCGACAGCGCCTGGCGCAGCGTGTTCGATTGCAACAGCACGGAGACCCCCGTCATCGTGCGCTGCTCCACCGGCGCACCGGCGAGACTTCCCAGCGCCGACCAGATAGCTGTCTTCTCGTCGGGGCCGACCGCCACGCCTTCGTGCACCAAGCGGCCTTCGATCCATTCGGCGGCCCACGTGCGATAGCCCTCACGGTCGATACGCGCGAGTGGTTGGAAAGCGATTTCGCCATCCGTGCCCAGGTCGTAGTGTTCGCCGCCCAGGCCGAGGATCGCAGCCCGCATGGAGCGGCCCATGTCGAAGGCGACGATGCGCGAGCCGCGATAGCGGCGAAATTGCATCCCCAGCGTGGCGAGCAAGACCGACTTGCCCATGCCAGTCGGCCCCGCGACCAGCGTGTGGCCCACATCGCCGATGTGCGTCACGAGGCGAAACGGCGTGGCGCCATCGGTGCGTGTGACGATCAGCGGCGGGCCGTCGAGGTGGTCGTTCTTCTCTGGCCCGGCCCACACCGCCGACACCGGCATCATGTGCGCCAGGTTCAGCGTCGAAACGATGGGCTGGCGCACGTTCGCGTGGGCGTTGCCGGGGATCGAAGACAGCCAGGCATCCACGGCATTGAGCGTTTCAGGGATGGTGACGAAGCCCCGACCCTGGATGACGCGCTCCACCATGCGCAGCTTCTCGTCTGCGACGGCAGCGTCCTCGTCCATGACGGTGACGGTCGCCGTCAGATAGCCGAAGGCGACTTGATCGCTGCCTAGCTCCTGCAAGGCAGCGTCGGCATCGGCGGCCTTGTTGTTGGCGTCGGTATCGACCAGCGGGCTTTCCTGCTGGAAGATCGTTTCGCGCAGCAGCGCGATGACGTTCTTGCGCTTGGCGAACCATTGGCGGCGCAGGCGTCCCAACTCCCGTTCCGCCTCGGATTTGTCGAGGCAGAGAAAGCGCGTGCTCCAGCGGTACGCAAAACCGAGGCGGTTGAGGTCGTCCAGAATCCCTGGCCAGGTCGAGGTCGGGAAGCCGCGCACCGACACCACGCGCAGGTGCTGGTCGCCCAGCATGGGCGCCAGGCCGCCGACCAGCGCGGAATCGGTCAGCAGCGCGTCGATGTGGAACGGCACTTCGGGCACGCCCACGCGATAGCGCCGCGTCGAGATGGTCGCGTGCAGGTAGGTCAGCGTCTGCGCGTCATCGAGCCAGTCAATTTCCGGCATCACGCCGTCGAGCAGGTCAAAGACGCGATCCGTTTCCGCGACGAAGGCTTGCAGCCGCTCGCGCCAGTCCACACCATTCGTCGGCGTGTTCTCGTAGAGCATCCTGGCTGCGCGGGCGCGGGATTCTTCCGGCGGCAGGTAAAGCAGCGTTAGGTGATAGCCGCTCTCGAAGTGATGGCCCGATTCCTCGAAGGCGGCCCGGCGTTCTTCCTCCACCAGCCACGAAAGCGGTTCGGGAAACTCCGAGCGCGGATAGTCGGCAGCGGCCCGGCGGTCGGCTTCGATGAACAGCGCCCAGCCCGATCCCATGCGGCGCAGGGCGTTGTTCAAGCGCGCCGACGTGGCGATCAGTTCGCCTTGCGTCGCACTGTCGAGGTCGGGCCCACGAAACCGGGCTGTGCGCTGGAAACTGCCGTCCTTGTTCAAGACGACGCCCGGTGCGACCAGTCCGGCCCAGGGCAGCCAGTCAGCAAGCAAGGCCGGGCGCTGGCGGTATTCGGCGAGGTTCAGCATCGCGGCGTCCTCCCCTCACACGTCCAGCAGCGGGCGGTGCTTGATGTGCCGCGCAAAGACCTGCATGAACTGCGGATCGACGCGCGCACCCCACACCGCCAGCGAATGGCCGACGATCCAGAGCACCACGCCGGGAATCCACAGTTGCAGGCCCAGGCCGACCGCGGCAGCCAGCGTGCCGTTGGCGATCGCCACGGTGCGCGGCGCACCGCCCAGCAGAATCGGCTCGGTCAGCGAGCGATGCAGCGGCACCTCGAAGCCTTCCGTGAAGGCGTCCGGGGCGCTCATACGACGGCCCCGCCGGAGAAGCTGAAGAACGACAGGAAGAAGCTGGAAGCCGCGAAAGCGATGGACAGGCCGAAGACGATCTGGATCAGCTTGCGGAATCCGCCAGACGTGTCGCCGAACGCGAGCGCGAGGCCCGTGGCGATGATGATGATGACGGCGACGATGCGAGCTACCGGCCCCTGGATGGATTCGAGGATGGATTGCAGCGGGCCTTCCCACGGCATCGAGGAGCCGGCGGCCTGTGCTGTTCCAGCCAGGAACAGCAGCAGCGCGGCCAGCAGCAGTCCTTGCCCCGCAGGGCGGCCCAGGCAGCGCAGCCGTGCAGAGTTAGACAAGTGAGAAGGCGGATTTACGGAAACACGGAAAGCAGGAATGGTCATCTGCGTCATGGCAGTTCTCCAAGTGAGTGAGGGGATCGGGAAGTCGCCGCAGCGGGTGCGGCATCGGGACGTGGCGGCAGCTCGGGAAACGGCGTTTCCAGCGCGTCCGCCAGTTGGTAGCCCACGCCGTCGAAGCCGACGACGCGGGCGATGCTCTCGATGCGGCGCTTGCGCCCGCGTCCGGCTATGTGGATCACCACGTTGACCGCCTCGGCAATCAGCGCACGGGGCGGATTCACCGCCACTTCGAGAATCAGTTGCTCCAGGCGCAGCAGCGCGCCGAGCGCGGAGCCGGCATGGATCGTGGCGATGCCGCCCGGATGGCCTGTGCCCCACACCTTGATGAGATCCAGTGCCTCGGCGCCGCGCACTTCGCCAACGACGACGCGATCAGGCCGCAGGCGCATGGACGAGCGAACCAGCTCGGTCATCGATACCACGCCTGCGCGGGTGCGCAGCGGAACGTGGTCACGGGCCGCGCATTGCAGCTCCACCGTGTCTTCAAGCACCAGCACGCGGTCGCCCGTGGCGGCGATCTCGGCCAGCAGCGTATTGGCGAGCGTGGTCTTGCCGCTGCTGGTGGCGCCGGCGATCAGGACGTTCTGCCGCTCGCGCACGGCGCGAACGAGAAAGCCCGCCTGGGCGGCGGTCATCATCTGGTCGATGACGTACCGCTCCAGCGGGATCACGCCGATGGCGCGCTTCCGCAGCGCGAAGGCCGGCCCTGGCGCGGCGGGCGGCAAGATGCCCTCGAAGCGTTCGCCGGTTTCGGGCAGTTCGGCGGATAGCAGCGGCTGGCCGCGATGGACTTCCGCGCCCACATGGGCCGCGACGAGGCGGATGATCCGCTCGCCATCGGCCTCGGGCATCTCCACACCGATCGGCGCACGACCCGACGACAGGCGATCCACCCAAAGGGTGCGATCGGGGTTGAGCATGATTTCCACCACGTCCGGGTCTTCCAGCGCGGCGGCGATCAGCGGCCCCATCGCCGTGCGCAGCATCTGGATGCGCCGGTCGAGCGACGTGGCGCTCATGGACTGCGGAGCGGCGCTCATGAAGCACGCTCCTGCGCTTGCGCGGCTGCCGCCGCGTCCTCCATCCGCATCGGATCGGGATGCAGTTCCTCCACCACGTCACGAACCAGGCTGCGGCCCCGCAGCAGGTGGCGGCCAAGCTGCTCGGTGAACTGCTCGAAGCGCACTTTGCCCTGCGCGCGTGCCGCGTCTTGATGCGCCTCGGGAACCGGCGTGCTCACGGTCAGGTAGTAGCGAATGAACAGCGCCAGCGTTTCGATGGCGATGTTCTGGTCGCGCTCCATGCGCTCGGCCTGGCGCGAGAGGCGATCAAGCCGTTTGGAAATGGCCGCTTCGCGCTGGTCGCCGGCATCGGGCGACAGCCACGATGCGAGCGCCGCCGCGACGATGGACGACTTGGACACGCCCTTCTTGGCAGCCAGTTCATCGAGCCGCTTGGCGTGCTCAGGCTGGATGAACAGATTGAGGCGGTAGTGGCTCATAGCTCGATTCCGTCGTTGGGGTCGAGGGAAGCCAGCCGCGCCGTGCGCTGCATGGATGGGTCAAGCTGGCGAGGAAGGGGAAGCGGCAGGTCGTCGTCGTCATCGAGCAGCGCGAGGTCGGCCGCAGGCGCGGCCAGCTCAGGGGCGTAGGCGACGGTTTCGGAGAGTTCGGGCTGACGGCGCGGGCCGCCGTCGTCGGCAGAGGCAGCGAAGCCCTCGGCGGTATCGGACGCCGGCGCAACGGGCACGGCGGGAATCGCCAGGCCGCTCCAGTCGTCCAGACGCAACGGCGGCACGTCCGCGTACTGCCCGTCCGCGAGCGCGGGAGGCAGCAGCACACGGCGCTTGAAATTGCTGTCCGCGTAGTAGCGCAGCTTCTTGGCCTTGATCGGCGCGACGCTGGACACCATCACCACCGCCTCGTCAGGCGGAAGCTGCATCACCTCGCCCGGCGTCAGCAGCGGGCGCGCTGTTTCTTGGCGCGACACCATCAGATGCCCGAGCCACGGCGCGAGTCGGTGGCCCGCGTAGTTGCGCTGGGCGCGCAGCTCGGTGGCCGTGCCCAGCGTCTCGGAGATCCGTTTGGCGGTGCGCTCGTCGTTCGTGGCGAACGTCACGCGCACATGGCAGTTGTCGAGGATGGAGTGGTTTTGCCCATACGCCTTGTCAATCTGGTTGAGCGACTGCGCGATGAGGAAGCTGCGGATGCCGTAGCCGGCCATGAAGGCCAGCGCCGTCTCAAAGAAGTCCAGGCGTCCCAGCGCCGGGAACTCATCAAGCATCAGCAGCAGCTTGTGGCGACGCTCGATGCCGTCGGAGCCATCGAGCGATTCGGTGAGGCGCCGACCGATCTGGTTGAGGATCAGGCGAATGAGCGGCTTCGTCCGAGAAATGTCCGAAGGCGGCACCACCAGATACAGCGACACCGGATGCTCGGCAGCGATCAGGTCAGCGATGCGCCAGTCGCAGCGCGACGTGACTGCGGCCACGGTCGGATCACGGTACAGGCCGAGAAACGACATGGCGGTGCTCAACACGCCGGAACGCTCGTTGTCCGACTTGTTGAGTACTTCGCGCGCCGCCGAAGCGACGACAGGATGCGGCCCATTGCCCAGATGGGGCGTGGTCATCATCCGATGCAAAGTCAGCTCGAACGGGCTGGCCGGGTCGGACAGGAAGTTGGCGACGCCGCGCAGCGTCTTGTCTTCGCCCGCATAGAGCACATGCAGGATGGCCCCGACCAGCAGCGCGTGACTGGTTTTCTCCCAATGGTTGCGCTTCTCCAGCGCGCCTTCGGGGTCAACGAGAATGTCCGCGATGTTCTGCACGTCGCGAACTTCATGCGCGCCGCGTCGAACCTCCAGCAGCGGGTTGTAGGCCGCCGACTGCACATCGGTCGGGTTGAACAGCAGGCAGTGCGAGAAGCGCGAGCGCCAGCCGGCGGTGATCTGCCAGTTCTCGCCCTTGATGTCGTGGATGACGGCGGAGGCCGGCCATGACAGCAGCGTCGGCACCACGAGGCCAACGCCCTTGCCCGAGCGCGTGGGTGCGAAGGTCAGGACGTGTTCCGGGCCTTCATGACGCAGGTATTGGCGATCATGCTGGCCCAGGAACACGCCGGCAGGCTGTGTGAGGCCAGCCTTGCGAATGTCCTGTGCGTTCGCCCAGCGCGCAGAGCCGTAGGTTGTGACCATGCGTGCTTGACGCGAGCGCCAGACCGACATGGCGATGGCGACGCCCACGGCGGCCATGCCGCTGGCGCCGGCAATCGCGCCGCCGGTGTCGAAGACCTCCGGTGCATAGGCGCCGAAGAAGAACCACCACTCAAACAGTTTCCACGGGTGGTAGATCGACGTGCCAAGAAAGTCGAACCAGGGCGAGCCAAGGCGTACTTGATAGCCAAGGGCCGCTGCCGTCCATTGTGTGGCGGCCCACACTCCGGCGATCACGATGCCGAGCACCACGGCGATCTGACCAAACAGCACGTTCGTCCCTTGCATGACCTGGCCTCCGATTTCTCCTGCGCTGATTCCTCATGGAGATCGCGGCACAGGGGCGTGCCGCAGGCGTCAGGTTCGGTGTCAAGTCAGTGCTGGTCAAAGACCGTGTTGAGCAGAAAAGTCAAGAAAAAAGAAAGAATGAGTGCAGTGGCGAGTCAAAGAAAAGCGCCGCAAGCGAAGACGCATTGCGGCGTGTCGAACAGGAGAATGAAGATGATGCGTCGAACCGACAACGATCAGAACTTGGGCGGTTCCTTCGGAGGCGTGTATGGCGTTTCGCCGTCGCCATAGAACCGCTTGCGCGTAGCTTCGGCCACCCGGTTGCACAGCACGCCACCCAACTTTGGGCGGTCAGTCTTGCAGTGCTGGCGCAGTTCCTTGAGCCGTTCAGGATTGGCCGCAAGCTCTTCCACTGTTGGAATATTCGCTTCGGAAGCGTTGATCTTCTGAGGCGCTTCGGACTGGCCGCAGGCAGTCATCGCGGTCACCAGCAAAAGCGGGATGATCCTTTTCATGGCGCAAGCGCTCCCGGGGAATCAGGTCGATGCTTGGGAGACTCTGGCGACTGGATGGCCTTCACTCGCTCGATGAAGCGCGAGATCTCATCGGATGGATCGCCCTCAAGGCGCAGCAAGTAGGTCGTCAGCGGCGGCACACGCGATGCAAGCGGCCGTGCCACAACGCCCGCTTCGCGACTGGTGGAAATGTGCGCCTCGCCCGTCAGACCCAACGCGAAGCCTGCGGATACCAGCGCCATCATCAGATCGCAGGAGGCCACACGCTCGGCTATCAACGGCTCCATGCCTGTCCGACGCAGCACACGTTCGACGTGCTTGGCATGACCCTCGCACACCTGTGGATCGCATAGCACTAGCGGGTAACGCAACAGCGCATCCAAAGGGATGCGCTTGTGGACCAACAGAGGGTGCCGCGCAGGCACCGCCACCATAAGCGTATCGCTCCAGGCCGGCATGGCGACAACTCTGTCGCCCACTTCGTCGGACTGCGCGAAACCCACGTCATAGAGGTCATCATGCAGTCCCTTGATCTGCTGCGATAGAGGCACCTCGAAGAACCGAAGCTCAACCTCTGGCTCTTCTTGGCGGCACAGCGCCAAGAGCCCCGGCAAACGCGACGGGGTGATGCCATCGGAAAGAGCCACGCGCAACTGCCCGTGGAAGCCGTTCGCAGCTGCTTGCACGCTATCGCGAGCCTGCTGCAATGCTGCGAAGACGCGCGGCACATGATCCATAAATAACTTTCCGGCACGAGTAAGTCGTGTGCTGCGAGTGGTGCGGGCAAGCAGAATCACGCCCAGTTCTTCTTCAAGCTCCTTGATGGCGCGCGACAGCGGCGATTGCTCAATATGCAGCCGCTCAGCCGCACGGGCGAAGTGCAATTCTTCGGCTACGGCAAGGAAATAGCGAAGGTGTCGTAGTTCCATTGTCATGGTCTCGCCATACCCGGGAGTTAATCTCTACCCCGAATTCTCGGGCTCGGCTGAAGCATGCGGAGTGCTGGATTCGCCACTTGTGTTTCCTGCGACAAACAATGACCAGGCCGCCATAAAAAAGGCCGCGATAACCGGTCCAGCGACGAGACCGGTCAATCCAAAAAGCGAGATTCCACCGAGAGTGGATAGCAGGACGATATAATCCGGCATGCGAGCTTCCTTACCAACGAGGATCGGTCGCAGGATGTTGTCGATTAATCCGATTACACCGGCGCCGAACGCGGCCATAAGAGCCGCTTTTGCCACTTCACCCGTTGCTAGAAGATAAAGTGCCACCGGCCCCCAGACCAACCACGCCCCCAGCACGGGGATTAGTGACAGCACTGCCATTACGACACCCCACAAAACTGCTCCTTGGATTCCGAGCAACCAGAACAGCACGCCTCCAAGCGCACCCTGGATGCCCGCGACCATCAGGCTTCCCTTAATCGTCGCTTTCACCATGTTCTCGAACCGAAGCCCCAACTCACCCAAGTAGCTGCGCTCGATTGGTAATGCGTCACGTAAATTCTCGACCACCTTCGTTCCATCACGGAAAGCAAAGAAAAGAAGGTAGAGCATCAACGTGAAGCTCACTGCAAGCCGCAGCGTATCTTGACCAACTGCGACGGCGTGCGAGGCGATGAATTGCAGCGCTTGTTCGAGGATCTGTACTGTGTTGCCGCGGATGCCATCCAACTGGTTGAGGCCCATCCGTTCCAGCCACGCCCGCAACCAAGGAGGAGCCGTCTTTACGGCCTGATGTATACGGGCTTCGATGCCGCTGCCGCCATCAGCCAGTAGGTGATCGTAGAGTTGCACTACTTCCTGCGCAGCAGATATAGCGACCAGTGCAAGCGGAACCACTACGAGCAGCACGCACGCTACTATGGTCAAAAGAGATGCCAGTGCCGGGGATCGAGGCATCGATGACAAGATGCGCTCGTAGAGCGGCCAGAACAGCACTGCTAGCGCCGTCGCCCAAAAGATTGCTGCGTAGAACGGCCATAGCAGTAGGCCGAAGAGCAGCGTAATTACGATCAGCGCGAGAATGAACGACCGATCCTTTAGGTTCACTAATTGCATATCGACCTGATGTCCATTGCGTATTTTTTCATTAACACATTTCATCCATACATCTGGCTCGACCTCCTTTCCCTCGGATCGGGAGGGATTGAAACCAGCTTGCCAGCGACCTCATCCAACTGGAGAAGGAGAATTGCGAGCACTTCCACCACGACGACCGCGCGGGTCGTTAGAGCGCAATGGGCAACGATTTAGACGATCGCTTTCTTTGCCGCTATCTCAGCGCGGCCTTGGTTTGTTCCCAAGCCTGTTCGAGTTTGGCAGCGCGCTTATCGTAGTCTTCCTGGATATCGGCAATGCGTTGTTCAATCCGCTTTCCAGCCGATTCGACAGCCCCCTCGGCCTGCGCTTGTAATGAGACGATTACAGCCTCCGTTTCTTCGCGAAGAGCTTTGGCCTTCCCTTGAATTCGCTTGCTGGCTTCGGCCAAGGATTTGTCCAACAGTTCGATGCGCACCTTTAGTTCTGTGCCAGCATGCTTACCCTCTTGGAGCAGTTGCTCGCGTAGGTACGTCAATTCGTTCGTGATGTCATTGATCTCGCGTCGGATCTGGGCTTCCTCGACTTCGTGACGGAACGTACGCACCACCACGCCGCCTAGAGGGGCGATGCGAATATCAAGGGGCGAAGTCCAGCCCTCATCGATTTCGGCAATGACCACGCTCCTGCCAGGCGTAAGTTCTTCGGAGATGACCTTGATAAAATCCCCAGAAATTCCAGCATCGAATATATCTTTAAGCCCGCCGAGAAGCGCGCCGCCGGTCAGTCCTGCGATTGTGCCGAACGGACCTGCCAGCAAGCCGAGAAGACCACCAGTAACTGCGCCAATCGTGGTTGCAAGCCCGCCCGCCGACTTGGCTTCCCTGATCGAGAGCTTGCCGGCTTCGTCCTTGACGACTACCGTTTCGCCGTAAAGGAGGATACTGCCCTCTCGATGCAGCTCGCGAAGCGCCAGGACCCCTTCGTAGGCCCGCGCTTCATCTGGAAAAATGATGGCTACAAATTTGTTCATGTGTCCGCCTTGGTAGTATGTCCGGAGTCTGCAAATCGGATGCGACTTTATGGTCGGCTTTGCGGCAACCATGACAAACGCTTGTCGGCGGACGAAACGACCAGGTCGTGCCCAAGCTTCTTCCGCCTCACGTTGTGCGTTTGTGCATCTGTCCGCCGTAGCAGCCTGCCGGGCTTGCTTGAAGAATTCTTTTGGGATTCTTTTGGATTTTGTTAAGTCGCTTGCCATTGCACGGCGCGAATGCGGCGCTGGGACGATAACCTCTGGATGTCTCGAACTGTTCCTTAGAAGCCTCGGGTGAAGGTGACGCTACCAAAGACCGGTCGTTGTCGCTGCCCTGCGAACTCGCGGGTGCGGTGATAACGTGCAAAGGCGATCCGCCAGCGCCCGCGGTCGGCCGCGATGCCGTAGCCGATGTCGGCGACGAAGGGGCGCTTATCGACGCTGTGGCTGTTGCGGAAGGTATTGCCATCGAGTGTGATGTCGCGCATCACCCAGCGGGCATCGAGGGACAGGAACAGGTGGCTACGCCACATGCCATCCGCGAGAGTTTGAAAGGCTGTGGTGTTCTCACCGGCCGGACGCAGCGGCGCCATGCCGAAGTCGTCCGACAACTCAGTGCCCAGGCGCAGTTCCATCCCTGCATGGGCGGCAGTCGCGAAGTTGCCAATGCTGCCACCCACCGCCCCGATGGCGTCCCACTGCCAAGCCTGGGACGAGGAGCTGCTGCGCAGACGCTCTCGCCGCTCGTGAATCAGTTGGATCACGGGCTCGTCATGCAATTGATTGTCCCAGCCAAGAGAGCTGTCAGCACCGATGACGCGGTGCAGCGCGTTCTGTACTTCGCCAGCCTTGGCCGAGGGGCCTACCACGCCGACGCGCAACTGGGACGTCCGCAGGACATCACCCGTGCGCGCGCTGTATCCCAAGCTGAACATCAGCGCCCCGGCGTAGGGGCGGTCGCTGGCAATCAGGCCCCGCCGCTTTCGCTCCGTGGGCGTGAACATCAGGTGGCCGAATCCGGCAGTGAGATGCCATTCATCGATGGTCGATGATTGTCGTTCGGCAAACTGCTGGCTGAGCCAGCGCGCCACGCCCGGCAGGCAGGTCGAATTCGCTTGATCTGCTAGGTTAGGGGAGACCAGCGTCGCCAATATGCCGTTGGAATATCCCTGATCCTGGCCGGTGCCGCCGAGCAGGTCGTTGTCCATGCGCAGGTTGAGCGTGCTCGCACTTCTGGGGGTGGCGGGAGCTTGGCATGGCTCGCTGGCCAGTGCCGTCGAGACCCAGCACAGCACGGAGAGTAAGAACAACCCCCGAGCGGGCGCGGTGGCGCGATGGAAACTGCCGGCTCGCTCCAGAAGTGCGGGCTGGATTGCCTGCCGGGGCGGCAGAAGCAGGGACGGGATGAGCATTGCACGGCAGCTTGCTTTCGGAGCGTGGCGAGCATGCGCGTGGAATTTAAAGATTTTCTTTGGATATGGTTGACCTTTCGTTAGGCATGGATTGCGTCAGGACACCATCAAACAGTACGCGCAGCACATGCAGCCCTATCCGCAATCGATGTTGTGACTGGCTACCAGCACACCTTTGGTGACGAACTGCGCGGCTTCGCACACCGGTAAAAAGGCCGATCAGTTGAGAGATGAATTCAGATCCGCTTGCTGCCGTTGTCCAATGCTGGATAAGTCTCTCGACGAGACTGGCAGTTGCCAGAAGCACTTGACTGGGCCGGCGCATTCCCTAATAGCCAGCTCGCCAATTCGTAGCTCAGTATTCGCCACGACTTTCGTCCGCTTACTTCAGGTCTCAGGTCAACCGGTCGAGACAAAAGTCCGCGTCGGCAGGCGCACGCTTACGATCAAGCCGCCAGCGCTACGATTGCCGCATTCCAGCTCGCCCCCGTGTGCCCGGCAGACGGCCGCAGCTATCGCCAGGCCAAGTCCGCTTCCACCGGAATGACGCGCTCGCGAGGTTTCGGCGCGCCAGAAGCGGTCGAGCATCGCGGGAAGATGTTCTGGTGCGACGCCAGGCCCGTGGTCCGAGACGGTAATCGTTGTGCCCAACGGCGTACTATTTGCGTCGATCTCCAGTGTCTTGCCGCGCGCCGCGTAACGCAGGACATTCTCGACGAGAATCGTCAGTACCTGCCCTATGCGATCTCGGTCGGCATACAGTTGGATATGGGTCGCAGCCGACACAACCGGCTTAATGCCTGCTCGATCCAGGTCAGCTGCGGCCCATTCCAGCCGCTCCGCAATCAGTTCCTGCAGCGGGAAGCTGTCCATTTCGAGCGGGAGCTGCCCGGCACGCGCCAGAGAAACCAGGTGTAGATCGCCCACCAGCCGGTTGATCTGCTCGAGCTGGCGAAGAATCGCACCAAGCTGATCCTGCTCCAGCGGGAAGACCTCATCCATCATGCCTTGGACACGGCCCATGGCCGCGTTGAGCGGCGTGCGCAATTCGTGCGCCAGCATCGCACTGGAGTCACGCACCTCGCGCTCGTACTGCTGTAGCCGCGTGGTCATGTCGTTAAAGTTGCGCACAAGGCCCGCCAATTCGTCGGGTGCGGTAGTCACCGCATCGACGCGATTACCGAAATGGCCTTCACTGACTCTGCGGGCTGCTTCTGCGATCAGTACGAACTGACGCGAAAGTGGTCGCGACAACCACAGCCCGACCAGGATGACGACAGGGATTGCGACGACGACCATGACGGCCAACATCAGCCAGTCAGGATTGGTCAGGCCGGGGCCGAATCGCTCGATGTTGTGGTAGCGCTCCATCAGCTCCCACAGCCGAGGCTCATTGCCGCGAGGATCCTCACGCAGCCGCTCGATCTCCTGGCGCGTCTCCGGCGGTGCCTGGCGCAGTGTTAGCGTATCGGCGATGTCGAAGTACGCCCACATGCCGATCGCCACCGCCAACACGGTTCCTACGGCCAGCGCGCTCATGCGCAGACCGAACCACCACCATAGCGAGCCCGGACGCCGGCGCGGCCACAGCAGCGTACGCAGCTTCATTGGAAACGGTATCCGACGCCACGTACTGTCATCAGTACGCCGCTCACACCACGCTGTTCTAGCTTGCGGCGGAGGTTGTGCATGTGCACGTCGACGGACCGCTCCAGTGCATCGCTTTCGGGCAAGCAGGCGTCGAGCAGTTCATGACGGGTGAAGGCCTTGAACGGCGTCTTCAACAGCTTGGCCAGTAGGTTGAACTCGGCAGGCGTCAGGGACAGCGGAATTGGCTGTCCCGATGCATCCTCCACGCTGGCCAAAACCGCACCGGTATCGACTACGACGTTGCCGTGGCGCAGTAGACCATCGGGCCGCGGCGAGGGGCGTGCGCGGCGCAGCACTGCGTGCACGCGAACCACCACTTCCTTTGGGCTGTAGGGCTTGACGATGTAGTCGTCGGCGCCGTAGCGCAGTGCGCCGAGTTTCTCCGGCTCGTCGCCGATGGCGGTGACCATGATCACCGGCGTGTCGCCAACACGGCGAATAGCGGAGAGCACGTCGGTACCACTGACCTTGGGCAGCATGACGTCCAGTAGGACCAGGTCGGGGCGCCACTGTGCGTGCAACTGCAGGGCCTGCGCGCCGTCGTGTGCCTTGCTGACCTGGAAGCCGTCCTTGTGCAGGTAGGCCTCCAGGATGCTGGCGCTGTCCAGATCGTCCTCGACGACCAGTATTTTCTGTTGAGACATGCTGACTCCACTCGCTCGTGCATGCGCCACGTGATCGCGCTGGGCGCGAAGCGGCGCTTCTTAATCAAATCTAAAAAAAACCCGAAACATCCCTTCAAGTCCCGAAGGCAACCTACACCGATTCTTGTAACACGCTGGAGAATTCGCATGTTCCCAAAATTGTCTGGCGATGTCCCGGCCTGGTTGATGGCCTCCGTGCTGGCCGCGCCGTGGCTCGCTGGATGCTCGATGGCACCGCATTATGAGCGGCCGCCGCAGGCAGTACCGGCGACGTTCGGGCAGCTTCGCGCTGCAGCGGCCGCCACCGCCGCAGAGCAGGCCGCGCCCGCGGCGCTGACGGATCAGGAGCGTGAGTTCCTGGGCGCCCTGACGCCCGACGGCGCCCTGGCGCCGCTGGTAGTGCGCGCTCTGGCGCACAACGCCGACTATCGACTTGCGGCGCTTCGGGTCGAGCAGGCGCGCGCGCAATACCGCGTCGAGCGCTCTGCGCGCCTGCCCACGGCCGGTATCGATGCGCAGCAGACCCGACAGAGCTTCGACGATCCCGCGCTACGCGAGCGCTACCAGCAGGATCTGTCGCGTGCCGGCATCGCCATCAGCGACTACGAACTGGACGTATTCGGACGACTGAAGTCGCTATCCGATGCCGCTCGCGAACATTATCTAGCCAGCGAGGCTGGGCAGGAGGCAGCGCGCGGCGCGTTGGTCGCCGAGGTACTAAGGGCCTATGCGCTGGTCTGCGCGGCGACGCAGGCGCACCAGCGCCTGCAGGCCGTGCATGCGGACAACGCGGCGCTGCTGGAGATCGCGCAAGGGCAGTACGACATCGGGCTGATCGCACGCGACGCGCTGGACCGCCGGCGTGCCGCCACCGAGCAGGCGCAGGTGGCCGCACTGCGCGCCGGCGACGATGCCGCAGCAGCGCGGCGGGCGTTGCAGCTGCTGACCGGATTCGATGCGGAGGTGGCACCCGGCCCGCTGGCACCGCTCGCCGAGGCGCCCGACGCAATGGCGGCACTGCGCGATCTGGATTCGAAGGTGCTGCTGCAGCGTCCCGACATCCGCCAGGCCGAGGCCGAGCTGCGCGCGGCCAATGCGAACATTGGCGCAGCCCGCGCAGCCTTCTTTCCCTCGATCCGCCTGAGCACCTCGCTGGGTAGCGCCAGCAACTCGCTGGACGATCTGTTCAGCTCGGGCAGCCGCAGCTGGTCGTTCATGCCGCAGTTGGTGCTGCCGATCTTCGACTTCGGCCGCAACCGCGCCAACCTCGACCTGGCCTGGACCCGCAGGCACGCCGGCGTGATCGAGTACGAGCGCAGCATCGAGGCCGCATTCCGCGAAGTCGCCGACGCGCTCGACGCCCGCGCCACCTTCGCCGTGTCCGAAGCCCAGTTGCGCGAGCAGGATCGGCTCGCGGCGCTGCGTCTCGAACGCGCCGAGCGCCGCGTCTCGCGCGGGCTGGCGGATCGCCAGGACCTGCTGGCCGACCGTATCGAGGCGACCCGCACCACGCTCGACCACCTGCACGCTCAGCGCGATCTGGCGCTAAGCCGCATCGCACTGTTCAGGGCCTTCTACGGCGTCGAACTGCCCGCCCGGCTTTGAGAGAGGACCCCGACCAATGACGCTTCGCTTTTCGCCCGTGCCGGATTGCTCCACCTGGACAGCGGCGCCGACTATCCCTTCCCCCCTTCAGACCGGCGCGCAGGCGACCGGAGGTAGCCTTATGCCCATTGCGCGCTCCATTGTCCCCGCCGGCCTGCTGGTCGCGACACTACTGCTGTCGGCCTGCAGTCCCGACACGCCCGCGCCCGAACCGCTGCGCACGGTCAAGCTGGAGGCCGTCGGGGCCGGTTCGGCCGCCGCCGCCTCGCGCTTCGTCGCCACCCTGCGCCAGGAGCAGCGCGCGGAATTGGCGTTCGAGAACGGTGGGCGCATCGCCGAGATCGCCGTGGACGTGGGTGACCGCGTGCGCAAGGGCCAGGTGCTTGCGCGTCTGGACGCCGAGCCGGCGCGGCTGCGGCTGGCACAGGCCGAGGCGAACCTGCGCGCGGCCACCGTGCAGGCCAGGGAACGGCAGATCCAATTGCAACAACAGCAAGCGATGTTCGAGGACGGAGCGATTTCGCAAGCGACGCTGACCAGCGCCCAGGTCGCCGACGACTCGGCACGGGCGCAATTGCGCGTGGCCGAATCCGACCGCGCGTTGGCTGCACGCGCGCTGCGCCAGAGCGAGCTGCGTGCGCCGTTCGACGGCAGCGTGGTGGCCCGCCAATTGCAGCCCCAGGCCGATACCTTGGTCGGGCAGACCGTGCTGCAGGTCGAGGGCCAGGGCCAGCCGCAGGCGCTGGCGACGCTGCCGAGCTCGGTCGCGCAGGGCCTGGCGCCAGGCGCGCTGGTGCGGGCGATGCGCTCGGACGCGCCGCAGGCGACGTTCGAGCTGCGCTTGCGAAGCGTCTCCTCACGGCTGGAAGGCGGTGCCAGCGTCCAGGCAATCTTCGACGTGACCGAGGCCTCGGTACCGCTGCGCAGCGGCGACAGCCTGCTGCTCGCGCTTTCGAATGAGTCCGCAGTCGACCTGTCGGTGCCACTGCAGGCGGTAGTCGGACAACAGGGCGAGGATGCGGTGTACGTCTACGATACCAAGGTGGGCACCGTGACCCGCCGCCGCGTCGAACTCGGCTCGGTCGAAGGCGAGCGCGTGCGCGTGACCGCCGGCCTGCAGCCAGGCGACCAGGTGGTCACCGCTGGCGGCGCCTTCCTCAGCGACGGCCAAGCGGTGCTGCCGTTCCGCTCCGCTTCGCGCCTGAATGAAGCGGGGCGCCCATGAAGCTGACCCATTCGGCCCTCGGTGCCAGCCGCCTGACCCTGTTCGCCGCGCTGATGGTACTGGTCGGCGGCATCGTCACCTTTCTCGGATTTCCTTCACAGGAAGAACCTACGGTCACGATTCGCGATGCATTGGTGACGATTTCGCATCCCGGCATGCCCAGCGAACAGGTCGAGGCCCTGCTGGCCAAGCCGGTCGAGGAGCGCCTGCGCGAGATCGGCAGCCTCAAGAGGATCGTCACCACGGTGCGGCCCGGCACCGCGACTATCCAGCTCACCGCCTACGACCACGTCAAGGACCTGCCGGCGCTGTGGCAGCGCGTCCGCGCCAAGTCGGCTGAGGCCGGCCAGGCCCTGCCAGCCGGCAGTTTCGGGCCGTTCGTCGACGACGACTTCGGACGGGTGGCGGTGGCCTCGATCGCTGTCACCGCGCCGGGCTTCGGCATGAGCGAGATGCGCGAGCCGCTACGCGACCTGCGCGCGCAGTTGCATACCTTGCCTGGCGTCGAGCGGGTGACATTCTATGGCCTGCAGGAAGACCGGGTCTACGTGGCGTTCGATCGCGGGCGCCTGGTCGAGGCCGGGCTGAGCCCGGCCTCGGTGATGCAGCAGTTGCAGGCGCAGAACGTGGTCGCGCCCGGTGGGCTGGTGTCGGCTTCGGGGCTGGCGATGACGGTGGCCACTTCCGGCGAGTTGCGCAGCACCGAGGAGTTGCGCCACTTTCTGGTCTCGGTGTCGGACACATCCGGTGCGGGCGGTACGCGCGAGGTGCCGCTGGGACATCTTGCCCGGATCGAGGTGATGCCGGCCGATCCGCCCGAGAGCGCCGCGGTCTACGAGGGCATGCCGGCGGTGGTGGTCGCGGTGTCGATGGCCACCGGCTACAACATCGGCGACTTCGGTGCGCAGCTGCGTACTAAGCTGGAAGAGACCGCACGGCAGTTGCCGGCCGGCTTCGAGCAGCACGTGGTCACCTTCCAGGCCGACGTGGTCGCGCGCGAGATGGGCCGCATGCACCAGGTCATGGGCGAGACAATCCTGATCGTCATGGTCGTCGTGATGCTGTTTCTGGGTTGGCGCACCGGTCTGATCGTCGGCGCGATCGTGCCGCTGACCATCCTCGGCGCACTGATCGCCATGCGCGCGCTGGGCGTGGAACTGCAGACGGTATCGATCGCGGCCATCATCATGGCTCTCGGCCTGCTGGTGGACAACGGGATCGTCATCGCCGAGGACATCGAACGACGGTTGGCCGCCGGCGAAGAGCGCCGCCATGCATGTATCGAGGCCGGCCGCACGCTGGCGGTGCCGCTGCTGACCTCCTCGCTGGTGATCGTGATGGCGTTCTCGCCGTTCTTCATCGGCCAGACCGCCACCAACGAATACCTGCGTTCGCTGCCGATCGTACTCGGCCTGACCCTGCTCGGCTCCTGGCTGCTGAGCATCACGGTGACGCCGCTGCTGTGCCTGTACTTCGCCAAGGTGCATCCGTCCCACGGCGAGGGTGCTGGCCAGTACGATTCGCGCTTCTACCGCGGCTACCGCCGGATCATCACCCGGGTGCTGGACCACAAGGCGCTGTTCATCGGCACCATGCTGGTGCTACTGACCGGCGCCGGCGTTGTGCTGGCGTCGATCCCCTACGACTTCCTGCCCAAGTCCGACCGACTGCAGTTCCAGATGCCGGTGACCCTGCAACCTGGTAGCGACTCGCGCGAAACCCTGCGCACGGTGGAGGCGATGAGCCGCTGGTTCGCCGACGACAAGGTCAATCCAGAGGTGACCGATAGCATCGGCTACGTCGCCGACGGCGGTCCGCGCATCGTGCTGGGCCTGAATCCCCCGCTGCCGGGCAGCAACATCGCCTACTTCACCGTCAGCGTCGCGCAGGGCACCGACATCGAGCAGGTGATCGACCGCACCCATCGGTACATGCGCGAGGCGTTTCCGCAGGCTCGCGCCGAGCCCAAACGCTTCCCGCTGGGTGCGACCGAGGCCGGCGTGGCCATCTACCGCGTGGTCGGCCCGGACGAGGCGGTGCTGCGCGAGACGGGCGAGCGCATCGCCGCGGCGCTGCGCGGGTTGCCTGGTATTCAGGACGTCTACGACGATTGGTTGCCGCGCGTGCCGCGCTACGTGGTCGAGGTCGACCAGCTCAAGGCGCGCCGCGCCGGCATCAGCAGCGAAGACGTGGCCCAAGCACTGCAACTGCGCTACAGCGGCCTGCAGGCCTCGCTGATCCGCGACAACGGCGTGGCTGCGCCGATCGTGTTGCGCGGCGATGCGCGCGAGCGCGATGCCGCGGGCAGCCCGGCCGATACGTTGGTCTATCCCGGCGCGGGCGGCGCGCCGCTACCGTTATCGGCGATCGCGTTGGTCTCCACGGCGAGCGAGCCCTCAACGATCATGCGCCGCAACCTGGTGCGCACGCTGACGGTCACCGGCCGCCATCCCAGCATGACCGCCAATGGAATCGTCGCCGAGATCGCGCCGCAGATCGATGCGATCGAGCTGCCGCCGGGCTACCGCATCGAACTTGGCGGCGAGATAGAGGATTCGGCTGAAGCCAACCAGTCGCTGCTGCAGTTCATGCCGCATGCGCTGATCATGATCCTGCTGTTGTTCGTGTGGCAATTCAATTCTTTCCGCAAGCTGTTCATCGTGGTGGCGAGCATCCCGTTCGTGCTGATCGGCGCGGCCCTGGCGCTGCTGCTGACCGGCTACCCGTTCGGCTTCATCGCCACCTTCGGCCTGCTGGCGCTGGCCGGCATCATCGTCAACAACGCTGTACTCCTGCTCGAGCGCATCGAGGCTGAACTGGCCTCGGGCCTGGCGCGGCGCGAGGCGGTGATCTCGGCGGCTGTGATGCGGCTGCGCCCGATCGTGATGACCAAGCTGACCTGCATCGTCGGCCTGATCCCACTGATGCTGTTCGGCGGTCCCCTGTGGACCAGCATGGCGATCACGATGATCGGCGGCCTAGCGCTGGGAACACTGGTGACGCTGGGCCTGATTCCGATCCTGTACGACCTGCTGTTCTCGCTGCGCGTGCGCAGCGGCGGCAAGTCCACGAATGGGGAAGCGACCGCATGAGTTTCCCCTCCGCCATGCATGCACGCCGACTCCGGTCCGCGTTGCGCCACGACCAGGAGGCTTTGCGATGACGCAGGCATGGCTACGCCGCGAGGCCAACGCTGACGGACACGTGGCCTGGATTGCCGGCGGCGACTGGACGATCGAGCACTACGGCCGATTGGCCACGTTGGTATCCGACGCGCGCGCAAACCCCGGTGCGCAGCGCGCGGTGCCGTTCCTAGACTGGACGCAGGTCCGCCAGCTCGACACCGCGGGCGCGGCGCTGCTGGTCGAGATGCTCGGCCCAGTGCTGGCGCGCGAGCACCTGCGCGCCGATCCACGGCTGGAGCCGGAACGCCGAGCCCTGCTGGAGGTGCTGGTGGACGCTGCGGAGGCCCAACAGGTCGCGGGGCACCCTGCGCTCGATTCCGCGCCTGCATGGCTGCGCGGCATCGCGGGCATCGGCGCAACGGCCGAGCGGGGGCTGCATTCGTTACTGGATCTGGCCGGCTTCGTCGGCCAGATCCTGGAGACTTGGCTGCGCATTGCGCCGTACCCGCGGCGCTGGCGGCTGACTGCGGTGGTCGCGCAGATCCAGCGTGTCGCTGTCGATGCTGTGCCCATCGTCGCCCTGCTGAGTTTCATGGTCGGTACCGTGGTCGCCTTCCTCGGCGCAACCGTGCTGGCCAACTTCGGCGCCAGCATCTTCGCCGTGCACCTGGTCGCGTTCTCGTTCATGCGCGAGTTCGGCGTGCTGCTACCGGCGATCCTGATCGCCGGGCGCACCGCCAGCGCCTACACCGCACAGATCGGCTCGATGAAAGCGAACGAGGAGATCGACGCGCTGCGCTCGGGAGGGTTGAACCCAATCGAGCTGCTGGTGTTGCCGCGGGTGCTGGCACTGCTGGTCTCGCTGCCCCTGCTGACCTTGGTGGGCGTTCTGGCGGGCATCGCTGGCGGTGCCGCGGTCTGCGTGCTGAGTCTCGACATCTCGCTGGCGCAGTTCCTGGCCATAGTGCAGGACAAGATCGAGGTGCGGCATTTTCTGGTCGGGCTGAGCAAGGCACCGTTCTTCGCCGTCATGATCGCCGCGATCGGCTGCCACGAGGGTTTCAAGGTCTCCGGAAGCGCGCAGTCGGTGGGCGACCACACCACCTCGAGCGTGGTGCAGTCGATCTTCGTCGTGATCCTGCTCGACGCGCTGGCGGCGCTGTTCTTCATGGAGATGGGCTGGTGAGCGGCCTTTCGAACGGAACGGCAACTCATGCCATCGAGGTGCGCGCGCTGGACAACCGCTTCGGCGAGCAGCAGGTGCACCAGAACCTGGACTTGGACGTTCGGCGTGGCGAAATCCTGGGTGTCGTCGGCGGTTCGGGCACCGGCAAATCGGTCCTGCTGCGTAGCATCGTTGGTCTTCAGCGCCCGCATGCCGGCGTGGTCCGCATCGAAGGCCTGGATCTGCTGCAGCTCCACGGCGCAGCGCGCACGCATCTGGAACGGCGCTTCGGCATCCTGTTTCAGAAGGGTGCCCTGTACTCGTCGCTGAGCGTGACCGAGAACGTCGCCCTGCCGCTGATCGAGCACGCCGGCCTGCCGCGTGCCCAGGCCGAGCACCTGGCGCGCAGCAAGCTGGCGCTGGCTGGCCTGCCACCGGATGCCGGCGACAAGTCGCCGGCATCCCTGTCGGGTGGCATGGTCAAGCGTGCGGCCTTGGCGCGGGCGCTAGCCTTGGACGCGGGCATCCTATTCTTGGACGAGCCGACGGCAGGACTGGACCCGATCGGCGCAGCCGCGTTCGACCAGCTGATTCTGACCTTGCGCAATGCGCTGGGGCTGACCGTGTTCCTGGTGACCCATGACCTGGACTCGCTCTACACGATCTGCGATCGCGTGGCGGTGCTTGCCAATCGGCAGGTGCTTGTCAATGACAGCATCGAGGTGGTGGAGCGCTTCGACCACCCCTGGATCCAGGCCTATTTCCACGGACCGCGCGGCCGCGCGGCGGGGGGGGGCGGCCGCCCGCCGGCCCCCCCCCGGCCGCCCCCCGGCGCGCGCGGGCGGCCCCCCGCCCACCCCCCCCCAGCCCCCCCCCCCCCCCCCCACCCACCACCCCCCCCCCCCCCCCCCCCCCCCCCCCCCCCCCCCCCCCCCCACCCCCCCCCCCC
>NZ_JBXFWM010000062.1:0-28363 GCF_056856655.1 Stenotrophomonas sp. STEN033 | reverse complement strand
AGGATCGAGATGATCTGCTCGTCGGTAAATCGCTTCTTCATGGAGCTCTCCTTGCCTGTTAAGGGTAGAGAACTCACTATCCAAATGGCTACACGTTTCGTCTCAGGTCAGGAATTCGCGCTCTTCTCGGTAATCTAGCCCCAAGCGTTGAAGAAGCGTTGCTTCCGGGTGCAAGCGCTGAACAAATAAGAGAGTTGGAGGCCGCCGTCGGCAGGCCACTTCCGAACGACCTTGTCAGGCTCTATCGAGCTACTGCTGGCACCGACCCGAGAAGCACCGCAAACTTCGCTTTCGGATTTGTCTTCACGGATATCGGATCGCTTTTGGAGGGACTCCCCCGCCTGCTCCAAGAGGGTGACGGTGATCCACTGAGCTTTGCCGATCCTGGGATCGCTACCGGGTACAACTTCGGGCGACTACGTCTGGAAATTGGCCACGACAATGGTCGATCCAAGATCCTCGTTGACTTGGCGCCAACGGCTGGAGGTGAAGTCGGTCAGGTGATCTTCGTGGACAGTGAATACGGAGTTGCCCTCAAGCTGGCGGACTCCGTATCGCGCTATCTCAAGAGATTCGAGGACGATCTTTCCATGGGCCGCTACTCGCTCCAGGAGGATGCACTTGAAGACGGAGTGGAATGGCTTGAACCAGCTCGTGATATCGACGTAGGGAACTGGTACAACTCACCTGCATGGCTCCATGTTGCCCAAGTAATGAAGAACTGAAGCCCATCCATCCACAAGCTAGTTCATTCAAGCCGAAGCCACTCCGCGGCTCGGCCCGGCTCGGTTCAATTCAAGCGTCATCACCCTTCCCAATGCCCACAGTTCCCCCGGAGTTAGTCGCGCAAGCCGTTGCCGTCCTTGGCACGGATGGCATTACCGATACGGAGATTGAGTCCAACGTCCTGGCGTTGGCTCAGGACTCGATGCTTGCCAGGCGGCTTATTGATTGGCCACCTGAGGCGTTCGCTCTGGTTCTGCTCCCTCACATCGCCAAGGTCAATCTGCCAACCACGTTCAGTGCAAGGTCCAAAAGTGGCAATTGGATAGAGCTTTCATTTCAACTGGAGCCGATCTTCCAAGCAGCGGTTCGCCTCGGCATGGACATGTACCATTCCGAGCAAAGAAGCACGTTTGGCAACATCGCGCTTCGCAGCTCCACCCTGGCGGCTGTCAATGAGGCCCTAAACCAAGGCAGCTCACTTGAGGGCGCGACACTCTCGGGCCCCGCCCTTGTCGGCATACCTGCTGAGGTGTACATGCCCCCTGCCAAGCCACTATGGCGCCGGCTCTTCCAGTGAGCCCCAAGAGGCTGACAATTCATTCAAGCCAACGCCGCTCCACCGTGCGGCTTAGTTCAGGAGTTGGACCTCATGCCTATCCTTCCAGCAGCCGCCGACAAAGCAACTGTTGAGTTCGTTGTCAACTTCTGCGGAGCAAATCTATCGAACTACGGCCTCCGCCGCATCTATCTATTCGGCAGCAGGGCTTCAGGGACGCCCCGACCCAATAGCGATCATGACTTCTATGCAGTTGTGGCGGACTCCGCGCCAGATGGCGTCCGTACCGGTGGAACAATCCATGATCGCTTGTATCGGCAACTTCTTTCCGAGGCGAGAAAAGCAGCTTTTGGCAATATAGATCTAATGATCTCAAGGGAATCAGGATTCATTGAGCAATCAGAGATTGCCGACACGCATGCAAACTCCGCGATCAACAGTGGAATCCTTGTGTACAATGAGGTCTAACAGTTCCGTAAGGAAACCCCTGTCAACTTCAGGCAACAGCGCTCCCGCCTCTCGCTCCAGGCTCTAGGGAAGGTCTGAATAATTCGCCAAGCGTCTCGCTGGAAAAAAATTACTCGCCTACACGCTTAGTAAGCCAGTGACTTTTTGACGAAACAACAGTTGGAGCGAAATATTGGATGTCAAAGTATGATTTTGACTACACGATAGCAAACGAGGCATTGGAGCTATACAAGAACAATGACCCAAGCTCTGTCATGGCATATCAAAGCTGGCGTGCGATATACCATGAGATCGGGAGCAGCATAGTTGCGCCATCTGCACTCGGCTCCTCCGAAGCAGTGAGGCAGGGAGTCAACCCCGGAAGGAAAACCAATCTGGTATCACGCCATTGCAAACTCCCTGTACGAGAAAACCTTGATTAAACAGTTCATCGTGGCAGACGATTGCGCCTGCCTTTTAACTCGAACGCTAGCTGCTACGGAAGGAAGTTATGCACATTGAGAGAGGGGCGCTACCGAAGTTCGCAAAGCTCTGCTTTTACAGCGGCACGTTCACAGTACTTTCGCTTGCGTGCTTCTCGATGGTGTACTACTTCACAACCCCTGAAGTAGAGCGCTTTGTCAACTCCCTCAAGATGAACGCCTTGTGGAACTGGGTGCAGCACAACTTTCTCGACTTGAGTTCTCTCGGGCTATCACTATTGTTTTTAATCACCACAGTAGTCGCTTCGTTCATCGGCTTCATGAGCGCGATTTTCGCGAAGGTTATGCATGACCGCGCACAAGATGTCCTCAAAGCTGGTATCCGTGACTAGCAGTTCGCTCAAGGCAGACGACTTCGCCGACGTTTAGCTCAGGCGCTTGCCTTCACTTCGGAAAACTCACGTCGGAAACAAGAACAGGATCAGACGGCAAGAAGATTGCTATTCCAAGCGACTGGACCTTGCGTCAAGGATCAGATGATCGCGTAACTGACATTCCGGTCGGAGCAACGAGCCGAGAAGGGTCAGACGGCCGGTAGTTGCGTTTCCCGCAGGCTATATCTCACAGAGGGGACCGATGGACGAGCTGTTGCAGCACCACCAAGGGTACAACCACAACTTCACGCAGTGGCCGAATACCGCTTTTTCCTAAAAGATGAGTGCTACCAATTGATTCAAGCCGACGCCGCTTCATGGCGCGGCTTAAATTCTAGAATCAAGCCACGGAGGACGAAAAATGGCTACCTATTTCGGGACGAAGCAGGCGAGGGCGATGGGCTTCCGTTTGTATGACATTTCCGACCAATACCCTATGACGTTTCTAACGGAACGCTCCTTCTATCCTGCTGTTGTAACCTATCTGGTTGATCGCTACCCCAAGCTTCATACGGAATTCAAAGTGGCAAAGGGCGAAGTCGACTTCAAAATCGGAGGCGTCAATCCAGCGCTTCTTGAGCTAGCAGTGCAACCGAGGCAACTTCAAGATGCTAACAGTCACAACATCAAGTTTCCGGGCCACAATCAAGCCACTTGCTTGTATTCAAGCGCGAACAGAAGCGAGCTTGAGAAGTTGAAGCACAGCACTGTCAGCGTAAAAAGCAGAATTCTTCTTCTGATTGATCTAACAAATAAGTACGCCCCAACAAAGCTGTTCAACGGCTACGTAGACATGGCCGCCAAAGTGGGCGGACCTCACAAAGCCACCGTAATACTCATTCAACGCCACCACGCATATCATTTAAACGTTTAGTTGGCCACTCAACAAATTCTTCAGCCCGAACTCAGTTGATTCATATCACCCCATCACAACGCAGCTCTTCCGCGTATTGACTATTGTACGCATCCGGCATTTTCGGCCTTTTATGTCATGGATTACGCCACAACTCAGGGATACGTGTAGCGGTCAAACCTCGTAAGGGATTGCAACGCAACGGATACAGCTTGGAGGTATACGAAATACTCTGTACTGAGTCATGGCCAGAAGCTGGACTCGATTTAGCTCGTGCCTAGCACGCTTGCCAGTCACGATTTCGGAGCATATGAATACAAACAACTCTCCAATGGCGGGAGCTGACTGTTCAGTATTTGATTGCATTTCACGCATTAATGACAACCCGCATTTTCCTCGAAAGAATGCAAATCCAACAATCCCCTATGTTCACCCGCACCGATCTCGCCGCAATAGAACACAGCAAGCTGATTCACTGGACGTTTTCAGGGTGTTACCCCGGCCTCCATTTCACCACCTATCCGCAGCATGCGTTCCGAACGCCGTGTTCCGAGGAGCGCATTCGTATCACCCGTGCTCCGCGGCTGACTGCAGACAACGGCTTGAGGTTCTGGTGCTCGGCTGAGCGGACTGACGACTGGAGTACCCGGGAACATTATTTCGCGCCCTACCTGCATGGTGCCGAATTTGAACCTATCTCCGAAGAAACGTTCAACCGCATGGTCATGGAGAGCTCCAGCGAGCTTGTTGCACCGCTCCCGCTCCCACTGCACCCACCAACTGGCTTTGTCGGAGCACTGCTCATGTACTCGATGAGGACCGATTTCACCGTCTCCGTGCTGGCCGAGTACGAAGATGAGTTCATCCATTACTTCTGGACAACGTCCGCATAGAAAAAAGCGTTCGATACCTGATAACTGCCACAAGCAAGGTCCCGCTCGAAGGGCCGACCCGCCAAGCATCCATCCGCTGTACGTGCCCTTCAGCGCGCCGTTCCATGTGCTGCACTCCGTTGGTTTGCCACTCATGGGCATAGTTGCCAAGATCGGGGCTCGGCTACCGCATAGGTTTGGGCAGCGCCGCAGGCTTCGGGATCAGCAGACTAGCGTATCCACGAAACAGCGGGCCATGCACCAAGCGCTGCGCCCGTGCACACAGCACCGCGATAGGATTTCAAATGGGATTTGATATTTCGTTCTATCGATTTGTTGGCGATTCGCCAAAGTTCGACCAGATGGAAAAACTGAAGGACCAGGAAGACATTACGCTCGATGCAGGGCAACTTCTGGAAATTCGACGCGTGGCATCCGCCATTCTCGGCACCATCCCGGGTTCCGCGCCCAGCCCGTATCAACAGGCGGAGGAGCAGGGAATCTGTATCGACATCCCCTTGCCGGGCTTTCCCGACGCGTCCTTTGAAATCCTCATTGGCTTCCAGCAGGCGCACATTGCCGACTGGCACCCTGACACCAGTGATCCGGACACGCTGGGAACGTTGATAACGCTCATTGCAGTCCTCGAATCACTGGGATACGAGGCGTTTGAGCCACAGCGCGGTGCATTCGTGAACGCCGCAAGCTATCGTTGGTAGCGTACGGCAGGCATGCCGAGGAATCCGCACGCACCTATCCATGCAGGCCGAAGGTCCGATCTTCGGCCTGGCAAGCCATCCCAATCCCCGTTCGAGAGCGTCATACATGAAAGGAATCACCACGACAGTCATCATCGCAGCCGCCCTTCTCTCAGCGTCCAGCGTTGCCGCCGACAGCGGTCTGGTTGAACGCAACTGGGTGAAGGTGGATGAAAACCACGCCGAAGTTTCCCATGCCGGTCGCGACTATGTGCTGGACACCTACATCGTGATGTTCCAGCAGCCGTACTACATCCACGTGCGCGCGAAGGACACGCAGGCCTGGGAGACCGATGATCTGCTCGACATGGTCAGCGAGTACATCAAGCCACGCGGCTGCACGCAGGCACTTGAGCGTCGCAGCGATCTTGATCGCAGCAATGCCGCGGGCAACGAGCGGATCTTGGGGTTCCAGTGCTGAGCCACGTACCCGCTCGGACCGCCTTTATGCCAGTGTTGCAGGCTGGCACTTCGCTCCCGGACGCTTGCCGGGACAGCCATACTTCAATCGGAGGCATAGAATGGAGCACCTGAATCGCCTCACTTCACAACAGTTGGCGATCGCCGCCGCATCGGCGTCACTGGCAGCTGCAGGGCTGCTTGCGCAGGGCGCTCGGATTGGCTATCTACCGCTTGCAGTCGCCGCACTATGCACGGTTGGAGCGCTGGCGAGATACCTTCGCCGTTGAGGAAACACACGGCCGCCGGCCGTGTTGCGCTGTTGCGGTTTCGCTGTCGAACTCCATGTCCATTCCACGACCAGAGCCTGCACATGAAGCGCCTGCTGCTGTCCACACTTCTTCTCGCGATGTCCTCCCCCGTTGCGGCCATCGTCATCCGCCATGATGTGGACGACGCGACGTATCGGATACCGGCCAGCGCCTTTCCCGCCCTGGTCGATATGCCCGGCGAAGGGCACGGCAGCCTGATTGCCCCGCAATGGGCTATCACCGCAGCGCACACCCTTCCGCGACATACGGTGTTGAAGCAGGTCGTCATCAACGGGCAGCCGCGGGACGTGGAGCAGGTGGTGGTCCATCCGGGCTACAAGCCCCTGCCGCAGGCCCTGATTGACCAAGCCATGGCCAGTGGCGAGGCCATGTTGATCGTCGCCTTCCTTGCGGCCTCGGATGACGTGGCATTGATCCGGTTGCGCCAGCCGGTCACCGATGTCGTTCCGGTCGCACGCCATGCTGACAATGATGAGCTGGGTCAGATCATCCAGCTGATCGGCAAGGGCGCGACCGGAACCGGCGATACCGGGCACGATCCCGGCGGTCCCAACCGCACCGAGCTGCGACGTGCCTTCAACAAGGTCAGCAGCGCATACGGCCGTTGGTTCTGCTACGTGTTCGATGCGCCACCTTCAGCCTTGCCACGCGAGGGCGTGCTCGGCAACGGCGATAGTGGTGGCCCCGCCTTGATCGAACGCGACGGGCAATGGCAACTGGCCGGACTCGGCTCCTGGAAGGTCGTACAGGGCAATGTGCTGACGACGCGACCCGGGCGCTATGGCCAGGTCACCTGCAACGTGCGTTTGAGCCATTACGCCGACTGGATCGATGGCGTGATGTCGGCGTCTCCTTCCGCTGCCGACTGATCCTGCGCGCAGCCCTCGCATGCGGGTGACGGCAGCGCAGTGCGTCGGCGCGCCTTTCCTTTCCGGAAAGCGCGGAATGGTTCCGGATTCCTTGCCGCGGAACGGACATAATCTGCGCTCTTTCCCTATTCAGATTTCCGTACGGAGCTTCGATGACAAAGGTCTGCCTCACCCTGCTCGCCTCCGCCGTCCTTTGCTTCGCCAGTCCGGCCGCGCATGCCCAGGCTGTGTACAAGTGCACCGGCCCGAAGGGTGAAACCAGCTACCAGTCGATCCCCTGCAGCGAAGGAGAGACCTCCTCGCGGCGCTATGCAACGCCCTCCACTTCCAACCCGACCCAGGCCCTGTCCGCCGCGCCGGTCGAGGCCGGCCAGCGGCGCGTGCAGGTGCGCTATACCACGACCGCAGGCAACGAGAACTGTGACGGTGCCAAGGCCACGCGCACTGCCGCGCTGGCTGCGGCAGGGTCGCAGGCGAATGCCGGAATGCGTGCCAGCCTGGACCAGCAGGTCAGCGCCGCCTGCAGGTAGGGCTGGGAGCACCCGCCAACAGGCCCTTGGCGCGCCGGCCGTTGCTTCCTGTTCTGCCAGTAGCGGCTACCGGCCAGGCCAAGCGCACCACACCCTCTGGTTTGATCTGTTGCGAAGTGGTTGAACCTCCGCGTCATACGTTCAATGATCGCCGGGCGCGCTGTCGTGCCCGACCGGCATGGTCCTGGGCAGACAGGCCGTCATCGCCCGAGGAGTCCGTGCAATGCGATTTGCCCGCCCGATGCTCGCAATTGCCCTTCTCCTGCCTTTGGGTGTCGGCGCCCAAGACCACGGCACTGCGCTGAAGATCGACAGCAGCCAGGTGGTTGGGCTGACCGCGTTGCTGGAAGCACAGCCCCACCACCCCGAGGCGACCAGCATCCGCGCCCTGCTGCTGGAATGGGAAGACGGCACCGAGGACGCGGTGGACTACGTCTGCCCGGACGTACTGACGCCGGTACCTGCGGCCGGCATCGCCAACAGCCAGGAACTGTTGGCGCAGTTCATCTTCGGCAGCGCGGCCTTCCAGGTTGCCAACCCATCGCAGAAAGGGGCTTTGCAGCCTTCACAACTGGCCGGCATGCGCAGCATGCTCAAGGCCTACCGTGCTTTGCTTGCCCACGATCCTGCCGCGCGCATCCCACGCTTCGACGCACTCGTCGCCATGGATGCCGAAGGCAGCCTCGCCGCTTACCTTGAGCCCATCGTCACCCTTGGCTGCCAGTAGTCGGAGAGGGGCAGGCGAAACCCGCTAGCTGCCATTGTTGCCAGCGAACGGCCCCGGGTGCGCTGCGCTTACCCGGGCTACGGTGCTCAGGGTAGGCTTTCGGCTTGGCTTGAGCCTGTCGTCACGCCTGCTTGCATGTGACTGATCTCGCACAGCCCAACCGATATGCTTTCGTACCCAAGCCTCCCCGCAAACGCTCCCTGCTCCCATGAACATCAAGATCCGCCAGGAAACGCCCGCCGACATCGCGGCCATCGAAGCAGTGACAATCGCGGCTTTTCTGCAGGCGCCGCATACCGATCACACCGAGCAGTTCATCGTGGCGGCATTGCGCCGATCAGGGCAGCTGACGGTCTCCCTGGTGGCGGAACAATCGGGCGCCATCGTTGGCCACGTTGCCGCCTCGCCGGTGACCATCGCCGGTGCGGACATTGGGTGGTACGGGCTTGGGCCGGTATCGGTCCTGCCCCATTTGCAAGGCAAGGGCATTGGCACCCAGCTGATTGAAGCAGCGCTTGATCAGCTGCGTGTGCTTGCTGCAGGTGGCTGCGTGGTGCTTGGCGATCCAGGCTATTACGCGCGTTTCGGATTCAAGGCCACCGATGCGCTTACCCTGCCCGGCGTGCCCGCCGAGTACTTCCAGGCGCTCTCGTTCGATGCGCAGATGCCGCAGGGAACCGTTGCATACCACGCCTCGTTCTCGGCGCAGGAATAGCGCTATTACGTACACCTGCGTGCAGCGTTTGCGGTTGCCGGATTCAAACAGGGCCAACATCACACGCGTTTGCTCTTCGCATGGCTATCAACAGGCAATTCCAGACTCCGCGCGCTTGCTACCCATCACTTTGATAGGCAGAGTTGCGCACGTCGAATACCCGATCAGCAGTGAACCGGCTGATCCGCCATCCATCCACCAGAAGGAAGCTACGGATGCGATCCATCACAACCCACCGCACTGCCCCCAACATCTTGCTGCCGGAAGTGCTGCGCCGCGGCCGCCTTGCCTTACTGGCCCTGTTGTTCACCCTTGTGCTTGTGGCCTGTGGCAAGCCCGTACCGGCGGACAAACAGGCCTATGTCGGCACCTGGGAATCGGCCACCACCTCGCTGCTCATCGACGCCAGCGGGCGCGTCATCTACAAGCACCAACCCAGTCCATCGGTGAGCAAATCACTTGACGCACCGATCAAGGCCTATGAAGGCGATGACTTCATCGTTGGAGTTGGCCCGCTGACCACGCGTTTCGTGGTATCCGCGCCGCCACACCAAGTGGATGGCAGCTGGAAGATGACGGTCGATGGACAGGAGCTCACGCGGCGCTGAGCCGATTGCCCCTTGCAGATCCGCGAAGCCGATCACCACGGCAGCCGCCGCTGCCACAGCACAGGCACTACCCGATGCGATCCAATGTAGGTTCCCTGTTGTTGCTTGCAGGCATGGCATGGCCCGCTGCCGCTACGTCGCTGGACCACCAGCAGGCCTATAACGACTGCCTGGCCAAGGCCGGTGGCATCAACAACGGCACAGTGGAGGCCTGCTCATCAGTGACCTCGGAGCATGCAAAAGCGGAGATGACACGCCTTTACCGTGCCTTCTACAGCAAGTTGCTTGCAGAGAACGCGAACGATGCAGCAAGGCTCGAGCGCGCCCAGAAAGCCTGGCTGGTGTACCGGGACCTGCACTGCGAACTCGCGGGCTCCTACGTTGGCTCGCCGATGTATTCGTTCTGCCCGATGCAGCTCAACATCGACCGGGTCATTGAACTGCGCGAACTGGTTGGGCAATGAGGCACGTTGCCTCATCGACGGCCACGTAGAAGCGCTTGCCAGAAACACAGCCAACTCCTACCATCTGCGCGTCCTCGCTGCCCACGCGGAGACCGTAAGCGTTCACGTCAACCAACGCGCCCATCAACTCCGGCACTGCCGGGGCTGTTCGCCCATCCATGGGCGGAAGGCGCCACTGCTTGACCGGATCCAGGAGATCACTGTGAACGCTACAAACAAAAACACCATTGCATTCGGCATTCCCAAGCTGCCCCTGCGCTACGGCGCCCTGGTCATGCCCTTGCTGCTTTCCGTCCTGATGACCTGCGTCGTCTCCCTGATCAGCACGCTGAAGAGTATCGGGATGTCGCCGCTGCTGGGCTCCAAGTGGCTCGCTGCCTGGGGTGTTTCGTGGCTGGTCGCCTTCCCCATCCTGCTGTTGCTGTTGCCCCTGGTACGCAAGGCGACTGCGGTATTGGTCCGGTCGGCCTGACATTCCAGATTGCGCCGGCCCGCCCTGCCGGCCGGCTTCTACGTCGCTTGCGCGGAGGCCATGGTGCCGGGCATCGGAATGCACGCATACTCGAATCCCCGATGCGTCCCGCCAGCCCCGACCATGACCGACCCTTACAACACCTCGTCCAGCCGTACGCCTGCCGCCCTGCTCAACGACGCAATGATCACCACCGCACTGGAGCTGCCGGGTTACCGCGCCGTGCGCAATCTCGGCCTGGTGCGTGGCATCACCGTGCGCTCCCGCTCCATCGTCGGCAACTTCCTGGGTGGGCTGCAGACCCTGTTCGGCGGCAACATCACCATCTACACGGAACTGTGCGAACAAGCCCGCGATGAAACCTACCGCGACATGGTTGCCCACGCCCGCCAGTTGGGTGCCAATGCCATCATTGGCGTGCGCTATGACGCCACCGAGCTGATGACCGGGCTCACCGAAGTGCTCTGCTACGGGACTGCGGTGGTAGTTGAAACGGATAGCCGCTGACCGCTGACCCAAGGACGCCGAACGGGTCTGCGGCAAGCCTGCAGCGGTCGCGCCGACCACATGCTGCCGATCTCGCCTTGAAACTGCCTGCGGCCTAATCCGCATTCCATAGTGAAGGATCACATGCGAACGAAATTGCTGGCCCACCTGATCGGCTTCATGGTGCTCGTGCCGAGTACGTTGGTGGCGTTGTTCTACAGCGCGCTGGGCCTGATGTTCGCGCTGGACTCGATCCAACGCCAGGAACATCAGGGCAATGCCGTGCTGGTACTGAGCTGTCTGGTCGGCGGCTGGCTCGGCATCGTCGCATTGTGGCGCGCCTATTTTGTGCTTGCTGCTGACCAGCGCACCTTCAGCACCACACGCATCTGGATTGGTTTCGGCTGTGGCAGTCTGGTTTCATTGATGCTGATCGGGATGGTGAACGGTTCACTGCTTTTCCGGGGACTGTTCTTCGGTTGGCCGCTGCTTGCTGTTGCTGCGTTCACCGCGATGTTGCTGCGCCACGACACCCGTGCCGCAGCACCTGCACCTTCCGCCTGATCAGGCACTGGACCTTGATAGAGCCGCCATGCCACGCAACGTCCTTTTCATCTGCACCCAGAACCGCTTGCGCAGTCCCACCGGAGAACAGGTCTTCGCCGACTGGCCGGGTATTGAAACGCAGTCGGCCGGGCTTGGAAACGATGCCAATACGCCGGTGTCGCCAGAGCTGCTGGCTTGGGCGGACCTGATCTTCGTGATGGAGAAAGCCCATCGCAACAAGCTGTCCAGGAAGTTCCGCGCACATCTGGATGGCAAGCGTGTCATCTGCCTGGGTATACCGGATGACTACGACTACATGGACCCGATACTGGTGCAGCTGCTCAAGCAGAAGGTGACGCGGTTCCTGCCTGTGGGATGAGTGGCACTACGGCTTGGCCTAAACGGAGCATCAGCTTCGGAGCGTTCCTCGCCCCCGGTGCCAGTGGTGCTTGCGTCGCCCTCTCCCCAACCCCTCTCCCGTGCAGGGAGAGGGGCTTTCAGTAGCTGCAGACTGCCGAGCCAGCTTGCTTGCGGGCTGAATGCAGGTACTGCGCTACTCTGCCTACCCGGGCAGTTGAACTCCTTCGGAGAGCAGATGCAGACCACGCCTCACCCGCTCGACAGGAAGATGCTGGCAGCACTGGCAGTCGTCGCATGGTCGGCGCTGCTGCTGCAGCTCTACCTGTCCATCGAATTGGCGTTTTCCAATGGCCGTGGCGTCCTCCATGGAACGCTTGCCTTCCTCGCCTACTTCACGGTGCTTACCAATCTGTTCGTCGCGCTTTCAGCCACCTTTCCGCTGGTTGCCGGAGCCACACCTCCTGGCCGGTTCTTCGCCAAACCCGAGGTGCTGGGTTGTGCGATCACCTCGATTGTCATGGTGGGTGCGGGCTATCACCTGCTGCTGCGCAATGCCTGGAGTCCGCAGGGTTTGCAGCTGCTTGCCGACTACCTGTTGCATTACGTTGTGCCGCTCGGTGCGCTTGCTTATTGGGTGGTGTTTGCGCCCCGCGCCCGACTTGGTGTGCTCGCGCCGCTGGCATGGTGCATCTATCCGATCGGCTATTTCATCTACGCGCTGATTCGTGGCGGACTGACTGGCATGTATCCGTACTACTTCATCGATGTCACCAGGATTGGCTTTGCCAAGGTAATGGTGAACTCGGTTGCGATGCTGGTGGCCTTCCTGCTGGTTGGTATGGCAGTACGCCTCATTCCGGTACTACGTGGCGCTTCCTTGCCGACCGCTGAGCGTTGAATCACCCATCAGCCCGCGGGGGCTGCCATCGACGGCACTCTTTCCCGCCACCTTGTCCACACACCCGACAGTGCGCCATGCAGCAACAACGGCACCACCCAGCTGCTCCACAACAGCGGTGCGATGGCATCCGGGCTCGGCGCACGCCCACTCGCTATCCAGGCCGGCAACAACAGCCGGAACACCACCGGCGCCAACGTGACCAGATAGGCCCGTGTCATCCAGCGTCGGTGCCTTGCGATGTTGCCGCGGCGGATGCTGCTCATCGCCACCAGGGCGGTCAGCAACCACGCCAATGCGGTGCCGGCAAACGCCGTGGTGATCGCCGCAGGTGCCGGTGACGTCGCGATCAGGCCGACCGCCGCCACACAGGCGAGCAACATGCCGCCGATATAGCTGCGTCCCAGCCAACGGTGCAGACGAGGCCAGGCACGCGGCCAACGCGTCAGGAACTGCAGCGGGCCGAGCACGATGCCCAGCACACCACCCACGATATGCAGCCACAGCCAGCCACGGCGCGACCAGTACATGGTGTAGTGCGCCGGATCCAGATGCCGGTACTGACCGTATACGGCCAGCAGGAAGTGCAGGCTGAGCGCCGCCAATGCCAGCCACAACAGTGCCCAGGCAAAGCGCTGCAGGGAACCACGGCGTCCAGAGACAGCTTGCGACGGGTCGGACATGCTCACCTCGGCGGGGGCGTCGGCCTGAGCATACAAGTCCCGGCCGGTGCGCTGTAGACCACGTTCAAGCATGCCGCAGGCAACGACGTGTGCATCAACGGAAGTGGGGTGACTGCGGTTCCCTTCTTGCTGACTGGGCCAGTTGTTGCAAAATGCAAATCATTCGCATTTAATTTCCCACTTGCATTGCCGCCCGCCAGAGCGCCGTTTCGCCCCGCATCGGAAGCGGGCATCGCCCCCGCCCGTGGCCAATCCGCTGCTTTCCCCCGTTCAGGCCCGCCCATGCACCCCAATCGCCCCACCCGCCGCCCGGCTCACGCCGCCGCTTCATCGTTCCCGTTCACTATTGCCAGCGCACCACTGAAGGCTGCCATCTGCCTTGCCTTGGCAGCCACCAGCGGTGGCGTCCTGGCGGCACCGCAGGCCGCCACAGGCGGCGCTCCCAGCACGGGAAATGACAGCGCCACCCAGCTGGATACGGTGCGCGTGGTTTCCCAGCGCGCCAACCGGGTCAGCAACGGTGCCACCAACCTTGATCTGGATATCAAGGAAACCCCGCAGTCGATCAGCCTGGTCAGCGGCGAGCAGATGCAGCAGTTCGGCATCGACAACATCAACGACGCGCTGCGCCTGGCCACCGGCATCCAGGTGGAGGAATGGGAAACCAACCGCACCAACTACGTGGCGCGCGGCTTCGACATCAAGAACACCCAGATCGACGGCGTCGGCCTGCCCAATGACTGGGGCATCGTCACCGGTGCGATGGATGCCTTCGGCTACGAGAAGCTCGAGGTCATCCGCGGCGCCAATGGCCTGCTCACCGGCGTGGGCAATGCCTCCGGCACCATCAACTACGTGCGCAAGCGCCCCACCAACGAGGCCAAGGGCCAACTGGGCGTCAGCGTCGGCTCGTGGGGCAAGCGCCGCGTCGAGATCGACTATTCCACGCCCTTCACCGAGGATGGCCGTTGGGCCGGTCGGGTGGCGGCTGCGCATGAAGACGCCGACTCCTACCTGCGCGGCTTCAATACCGACCGCAATTTCTTCTACGGCGTGGTCGATGGCCAGATTGGCGACAACGGCACGCTGACCGTGGGCTATTCCTGGCAGAAGGCCAACAGCGACCAGAACATGTGGGGTGCGCTGACCTTCGTCAACGCCGATGGCACGCAGGCGTCATGGCGCCGCAGCGCCTCCACCACCCAGGATTGGACCTACTGGGATACCAAGACCGAAACCGCCTTCGCCGAATACACCCACCAGTTGGGTGCGGACTGGCAGGTGAAGGCCTCGTACAACTACCGCAAGAGTGGCAGCGATGACCAGCTGTTCTTCGCCTACACCACCACCGGACTGGATCCGCTGACCGCCGAAGGCCTGGTTGGCTGGTCGTACAAGGGCATCGACCAGGGCAGCTCGCACCTGGGCGATATCACCTTGAATGGTCGTTTCCAGTTGTTCGGCCGCGAGCAGGAAGCGGTGTTCGGCTTCAGCATCGCCAAGAGCGAAGAGACCACCTGGGACCACCCGGTGGATAGCAGCGATCCTTCGTTTGGCGCATTGCCCGCCTTCCCCTACGCAGGCAACGCCATTGCCGAGCCGCAATGGGGCCCGCGTACCAGATCCAACTGGACCAACCAGCGCCTGAAGCGCGGCTATGGTGCGACCCGGCTGAGCTTCACCGATCGCCTGAAGTCGGTGATCGGCTTCAACTGGGCCGAGTACCACCGCGACGGCAACAACGGCGTTGCCTTCAACCAGACCGAAGACCATATCAGTCCCTATGCCGGCCTGACCTGGGACTTCAATGACAGCGTGCTTGGCTATGTCAGCTACTCCGACATCTACCAGCCGCAGGACCAGTACGACATCAAGCATGTCTACCTGGACCCCACCAAGGGCGTGAACTACGAAGTCGGCATCAAGGCCGAATGGCTGGACCGCCGCCTGCTGACCACGCTGGCGCTGTTCAAGGCCAAGCAGGAAAACCTGTCTACCTATGGCGGCTATGACTTCGCCACCGCCAACTACTGGTATTACGGCGTGGACGTGGAATCCAAGGGCGTGGAGTTCGAAGCCACCGGCAAGCTCAGCGACAACACCAACCTGGTATTCGGCTACACCCAGCTGAAGATGAGCAACCAGGACGGTGGCAGCACCTATACCTGGGTGCCGCGCCGCACCGCCAACCTGATGTTGACCTCGCGCCTGCCGAACCATGAAGCACTGTCGTTCGGCCTGGGTGGCCGCTGGCAGAGCGATACCTCCACCAAGGAAAGCTATACCAACATGGTGGTGCGCCAGGGTAGCTATGCCGTGCTCAACGCCTTCGTCGCCTGGGACGTGCTGCCCAACGCAACGGTACGCGCCAACATCAACAACCTCACCGACCAGAAGTACATCAACAGCCTGTACCAGATTGGTTACTACGGTGCCCCGCGGAACTATCAGCTGAGTTTTGACTGGCGGTTCTGAGGACGGCGTATAGCGAAGCAGTCATGGCTTTTGGCTTTTGGCTTTTGGCTTTTGGCTTTTGGCTTTTGGCTTCTGCTTCATCCCCTCTCCCCTTGCGGGAGAGGGTGCCCCGAAGGGGCGGGAGAGGGGTAGCACTTCACTGCCAACCTTACCCCCTTCCCTGACCCTCGCCCTCTCCCCACCCCCTCTCCCGCAGGGGGAGGGGCTTCAAGCAACGCTTCACCCGAACCGACACGACACCATGTCCCAATCAACCACCATCGCCACGCCCTCCCGCTCACGACGCCAGATCGTGCTGCACGTGCTGGCCGCAATGTTCGGCGGCTACGTCTTTGCCTGGGGCACGGTGGCGTTGGCGACCTGCCTGTTGTTCGCGGCCAAGCTCGACTTCCACGATGCAGAGTTCCTCGGTGCCTTCATCGGCCTGCTCGTCTACGTGACGGTGCTCCTGTGGAGCATCGCGACCCAGCGCCTGCTGCGCGTCTGGATCGTCCTGTTCGGCGGCGGACTGTTGATGGCGGGCGCTGCATCGCTGGTCCAATCCCTGCTCGCATGACCGGAGAAGTCCATGTTCAATAGTTTCCGGCAAGCAATGGCGTGGCTGCATACCTGGTTCGGCCTGGTGCTGGGCTTCGTGCTGATGGCGGCGTTCTTCTTTGGCGCGCTGTCCGTCTTCGACCGCGAAATCGATCGTTGGGCGATTCCCGCCACCCGCATCGAAGCGCAACCGATGCCGTCCTTCGAGAAGATCCTGCGGCCTGCCTTCGAGCGCATGCAGCCGACCAAGGAGGCCATCGATGCGATGCGCCCACGTGTCAACGGGCCGATGCCCACGCACTTCGACAAGGTCGCCAGCTGGAGTGCCTACACCACCCACCGCGACCCGGTGCTGGCCCTGTATGCGGGCTACCAGGTGCCCAATGCAAAGGACCCGGAAGAACTGATCTGGGCCTATACCACCATCGATCCGCGCGATGGCAGCGTGCTTCCCGACGACCATTTGAAGATCGGCAGCGGCTTCTTCTTTCCGCTGCACTACGGCCTGACCCTGGACTGGAAAAACCTGGGCATCTGGATCGTTGGCTTCTCCGCGTTGGTGATGCTGGCCGCGTTGATCAGTGGCGTGGTGATGCACCGGAAAATCTTCCGCGAATTCTTCACGTTCCGCCCGGGCAAGGCCAGGCTGCGCAGCGTGCTGGACCTGCACAACCTCACCGGCGTGGTTGCGCTGCCGTTCCACTTCTTCTTCGCACTGACCGGCCTGCTGATCTTTGCCGGCACCTACTATTTCCCGGTCGGGCACACCCAGCTGCATGATCTGCACGACCTGCACGAACGGATGGAAGCGCAGGAAACCGGACTGCCGCATCAGCGCGCAGGCGTTGCCGCTGGGCTGGCTTCGGTGGATGCGATGGTCGCGCAGGCGCAGCGGCGCTGGGAGGCCAATGACAAGGCTGGCGATGTCGGTTTCCTGGTGCTGCAGCATGTTGGCGATGCCAACGGCTACGTCAGCGTCTACCGCGCCGGCACCGACCGCATCGCATTGGTAGGCGATGGCATCCACTTCAAATCCTCTGACGGCAAGCTGATCCGCGAAGATCCGGCCGCCACGCCGGTGGCACGCATGGCCGAGTTCCTCACCGGCCTGCACCTGCAGCACTTCCGCCATTGGCTGCTGCGTTGGCTGTACGTATTCGGCGGCCTTGCCGGTGCGGTGTGCATTGCCACCGGCTTCATCTTCTTCGTCGAAAAACGCAAGCGTCAGCACGCCCTGCAGGGCAGCCAAGGTGCACGCATCGTGGATGCGCTGGCCGTGACCACGGTGACCGGCATGGTTCTGGCCACGCTGGGCATCCTGATCGCCAACCGCCTGCTGCCCGAGGCCCTGCCCGGCCGTGGCGACTGGGAGCGCTATGCGTTCTGGGCGGTGTGGGCGTTGGCGCTCGTGCATGCGGGTGTGCGCGGTGCACCGGTGGCACGCGGCCTGGCCAACCCGGCGTGGCGCGAACAGACCTGGGCCATCGCGGTGATGGCAGTCGCAGCCGTCGCCTTGAACTGGATCACCACCGGCGACCATCTGCTGCGCACACTGGCGCGCGGCTATTGGCCGGTGGCGGGTATCGATCTGTTCCTGCTCGGCAGTGCGTGCGTGGCCATGATCGCTGCCCGCAAGCTCGGCCAGCACGCGCATGCCAAACAGGCCGCGCAGCGGGAGAACGCCCATGCATGAGTCGCTGTCTGCCAACCTGATGCTGGCCGCCGCACTGCTGAGCAGCCTTGCCGGCATGGCATGGCTGGCATTGTCGATGCAGGTACATGCGCTGCAGGTGTGGCAACGCCAGCCATCGCCGACCACCCTGCGCTTGCTGCGCATCCTCGGCAGCTTCAGCGTCTGCGTTGCATTGGTGCTGTGCCTGGCGGTGGATCACGCCACGATGGCGGTGCTGGTCTGGGTAATGGCCTTGAGCGCTGCAGCAATGTTGGTGGCGTTTATGCTGTCTTCGCAGCCGCAGCGTTTGCGCGTGTTTGCGCCTTGGATCAGGTAACAACGCAGTCGGCAGGCAATGCATGCTGACTGCCAAGCTCAGCGCTGTTCGCCCATGTGTTCACGATACGTGGCAGCTTCCGCGTGCAGCCATTCGCGGAATGCCAGGAAGCCGCGATGACTGGTCGAACGCTCCGGGTAGACCAACCAGTGCGACCATGCTGTCTTGAGCCGCTGATCGGACAGTAACTGCAACTGGCCTGACTGCAGCAACAACTGCGCGCGCGTCACCCGCCCGAGCGCCACGCCCACGCCTTCCAATGCCGCACGGTGGTGCGATTCGGAGTCATCGAAGATCGCAACGTAGCGCTTGGGCGCTTCCGCGTCGGTCAAGGCGAACCAGCGATCCCACTCGCCATCCGGGTCACCCAGGAGCGGCCACTCCGACAGTGGTTTCGCACCGATGCCGCCCATGCGTTCAACCAGCGCCGGGCTGGCCATCGGCACCAGCCATTCATCGATCAGGGGCTCGGCGATCACGCCCGGCCAACGACCATCGCCGATACGCATCGCCCCATCAAACTGCAGTTGCCGTTCGAAATCGACCAGCAGTTGGTTGGACTGCAGGTTGATCTCGATCTGCGGATGCGCCGCCACGAAACGACCCAGACGCGGCACCAGCCATGCCGATGCCATCGTCGGCACCGCGCTGATCGACAACACGCAATCGCGGCGCGCCTGGAACGGGCGGAAGACCTCGTTGATCGCATCCAGGTGCGGGCCAATCTGGTCCAGCAGACGTCGCCCTTCCTGCGTCGGTGCCACGCCCCGTGCCTGCCGCAGCAGCAGCGGATAGCCGAGCCGCTGCTCCAACTGGCGCATCTGGTGGCTCAAGGCACTGACGGTGACGTTCATCGCCTCGGCAGCACGCGACATGTTGCCCATGCGTGCGGCAAGCACGAAACCCTGCAGGAATTGGAGTGGCGGCCTGGACATAAGATTTGAGTTTTACTCAACACTTGATTGAAGGATGCTCGCTTTTCCTGACTATAGCCCGGGACTAACCTCGAATCCTCTCAACAAGGAGTAGGGAAATGAGCGTCTATACCGACCTGCTGTTCATGCAAGGACATATCGTCAATGTCGAGCTGGCGAGGCAGTTGGCGGGCGAAGACGGCACAGCCGCCGCAGCCGAGGGCGCAAGCGACGTCGGCAGGACGCGCAGGGATGAGCGCAGTCATGAACCCGTAGACGCCCCGGCGCGCGCGATGTCCCTGCCAACGGGCGCCTGCTCGAATCGTTGAAGCCTGCCCGTTCCGATCCGTGTGCAGCAGCGCAGGCCCGCCTCTCCGTCATCAACCCCGCCGCTACTTGGTATGGTTCGACAGATGAAAACCCACCACTGGCGCGGCCGAGCGGCCGCCTTGCTCACCACCGTCGTGATCCTGTGCATCGTCTCCAACCCGGAACTGGCTACGTTGGTGCCTGTGCTGGATGCATTGGGGCTGGACGTGCTGCTCGCGCTTTTCTCCGCACAGCTGATGGTGATCTTTTCGGATGTGCTGCTGCCATATGCGCGGCATTTTCATCAGCGCTGGGGCAGGCTCGCGTTGAAGCCGGTTGGTGATGTGCTGCTGTGTGCAGCAGGTGGCTATCTGCGGCAGTTGGTGGGGCATGTGCGGCTTGCAGGGATGCCAGCGCGGCTTGGTTGAGCCGTCGTTTGTGGGAGCGGCGTAAGCCGCGAAGCTGACGGTATTGAAGCCATCCGCATTTTTGCCAACTGATGATGTATCGGCTTCGCGGCTTACGCCGTTCCTACAAAGGCAAGGAAGCCATGTTGCTGCTTGTGGCTTGCTTGACGCGCTTTCGCCTACCCTCACCCCAACCCCTCTCCCTGAGGGAGAGGGGCTTCAGGGCTTAACGACAAAGGCCCGCCAATGGCGGGCCTTTGCGTTTGCTGCGAACTGCGAAGAAACCGCTGGCGCGATTACTTGGCGGCAGCTTCCTCTGCCTTCGGGATCGAGGCTTCGGTGGTGATGCGGACCTTGACGTCATCGCTGACGGCCGGGGCGTAGGCGCCCACGCCGAAATCGCTGCGCTTGAGGGTGGTGGTGGCATCGAAGCCGACCGACGGCACCTTGGCCATCGGGTGCTCGCCGGCACCGTTGACGGTCACGTCCAGCACCACCGGCTTGGTGATGCCCTTGACAGTCAGGTCACCGGTCACGGTCAGCTTGTTGGTGCCGGCGGCTTCCACCTTGGTGCTCTTGAAGGTAGCGGTCGGGAACTTGGCGGCGTCGAAGAAATCGGCGCTGCGCAGGTGCTCGTCGAACTTGGCAGTGAAGCTGTTCAAGCCGGACAGCGGCAGGGTCACTTCCACGCTGGACTTGCCCACGTCAGCGGCGTCGTACACCAGGGTGCCGTCAGCGTTGCCGAAATGCGCGCTCGGGTTGGAGAAGCCCATGTGGCTCCACTGCACCAGCACGTCGGTGTGGGTCGGGTCGAGCTTGTAGGTGCCGGCGGCGATCTGGATCGCAGCAGCTTCCGGGGCAGCCGGGGCAGCAGCAGCGGCATCGGCCGGCGCAGCGGCGGTTTCGGCCGGGGCGGCAGCCGGGGCAGCGGTGTCAGCCGGCTTGGAGCAGGCGGTGATGGCGGCGGCCAGGGCCAGCGGGAGCAGCAACTTGGTCATAGCGGACATGGATCTCTCCTTGGAGGTGATAGACGGGATAATTCTGGACAAGCAAGGCGTCAGCCAACGTGACGGACGCCGCGTGGAACACTTCAACAATCAGGCAATACGCGCGGCTTCGTCGAACGAAAGCCGCGGCAGGCGCGGGAAGATGCCGGACGGGTCGCCATAGCCCAGATTGACGAGGAAATTGGACTTGATGGCGGTGCCGGCAAAAAACGCTTCATCCACCTTGGCCGGGTCGAAGCCCGACATCGGGCCTGCATCCAATCCCAGCGCGCGCGCGGCGAGGATCAGATAGGCCCCCTGCAGGCTGCCGTTGCGGAACGCAGCCTCGTGGCGGCCTTCGCGCGGGCCATCAAACCAGGCCTTGGCGTCGGTGTGCGGGAACAGGTACGGCAGCTTCTCGTGGAAATCCAGGTCAAAACCAATGATCGCGGTGACCGGTGCAGCCAGGGTCTTGGCCAGGTTGCCCTCGGACAGGGCCGGGGCCAGCTTCTGCTTGGCTTCGGCCGATTTGACGAACACGAAGCGGGCTGGACTGGCGTTGGCGGAGGTGGGGGCCCACTTCAGCAGGTCATACAGGGCGCGCAGCTGGCTATCCTCGACCGGACGGTCCTGGAACGTGTTCTGGGTGCGGGCGGTGCGGAACAGCTGGTCAAGCGCGGCATCGTTGAAGATGTCGGACATGGAAACTCCGTGATGAATTGGCTACGGTCGTGACATTGGACCGGTCAGGCCGGGACAATGGCACACCGATCAGAGGTCGCAGTGTAGAGCCCTCTGGCTGTTGCAACACCCAGCCTTATTGAAACGAATTAATGCCATACGCGAAACGATCGACGCTCCCCTGGACGATCACCGACGGCCGCGCAGGCAACGTGCGCCAGGCGGTGGCACTGGCGTCCGCGCTGGCGCTGGGCGGCCAGCAGCGTCTGCAGCTGCTGCCACGGGCGCCGTGGCGCTGGCTGTCGCCGCGGCTGCTGCCGGGTGCCACACAGGGCTTTGGATCGCAGTTTGCGCAGCTGGCCGGCAACCCGCCAGCGCTGGCGATTGGCTGCGGCCGGCAGGCGGCGGGCGCATTGCGGGTACTCGGCCAACGCGGTAGCCGCACCGTACAGATCCTCGACCCACGTATTCCGCCGCGCCACTGGGACCTGCTGGTGGTGCCCGAGCACGACCGCCTGCGCGCGGGCAATGTGCTGACCCTGTTGGGCAGCCTCAACCCGGTCAGCGATGACTGGCTGGCCTGGGGCCGGGCCGCCTTCTCCAGCTTCGAGCAACTGCCGGGGCCACGCACCGCCTTGCTGGTGGGCGGCCCCACCGATCATGCACCGTGGCAGGACGACGACATCCAGCCGCTGTTCCAGCAACTGGCTGCCCGCATCCGCGCCGACGGCGGCAGCGTGCTGGCCACCACCTCGCGGCGCACCCCGCGGGCGGTGACGGCCGCCCTGCTGCGCGCCTTCGACGACGTGCCGGGGGTCATATGGGCCGACGGCGGTGATGGCTCCAATCCCTATGCCGGCCTGCTGGGCTGGGCCGACCGCATCGTCTGCACGCCGGACTCGGTCAACCTGCTGTCGGAAGCCTGCGCTACCCGCGTGCCGGTTGGCGTGCTGTTGGGTACGCGTGCGCAGGAGCGGATGGCGCGCTTCCAGCAGGCGTTGCGGGAGCGTGGGCGGTTGCTGGATGGGCTGGCCGCGTTTGATGTTGATTTGGGCATGGCGGTTGAACCCTTGCGCGAGACCACCCGCATTGCGGCTGAGGTGAAGTTGCGCTTGGGGTTGTGAGCGGCTCTGACTCTGCCTCTGACCTTCGCCCCTGGCTGGTCATTCCCGCGAAGGCGGGAATCGCTTTTGGCTCTGGCTCCTGGCTGTGGCGGCGGCCTTCGCCCCTGGCTCGTCTTTCCCGCGAAGGCGGGAATCGCTCTTGGCTCTGGCTCCTGGCTGTGGCAGTGGCCTTCGCCCCTGGATCGTCATTCCCGCGAAGGCGGGAATCGCTTTTGGCTCTGGCTTCGATTCCTCCGTACGAAAGAGGAACCAAAGCACAGCAAATACAGGAGCAAGAGCAGGAGCGATTCCCGCCTTCGCGGGAATGACGGGCTTGAAAAGCAAAAGAAACGGCAACAGCAACAACACAAGCCAAGACAGAAGCAACGGCAGAAGCCAAGGCAGAAGCACCGCCGACGCCTATCGGCATCGGCACCGTCCGTCTTCCACCATCCCCTCCCCGCCAATCGCCTAGAATGGCCGCTGTTTTCTGATTGGAGCAGGCCCCATGCCTTCTTTTGACGTCGTATCCGAAGTTGACAAGCACGAGCTGACCAACGCCATCGACCAGGCCAACCGCGAGCTGTCCACCCGCTTCGATTTCAAGGGCGTGGCCGCAAGCTTTGAGCAGGATGGCGAGAAGTTGATCAAGCTCACCGCCCCCACCGATTTCCAGCTCAAGCAGATGTCGGACATCCTCAAGCAGCGCCTGGCCGCGCGTAACATCGACTTCCGTTGCATGGAATTCGGCGACATCGAGACCAACCTGGGTGGCGCGCGCCAGCAGGTGACGGTCAAGCAGGGTATCGAGCAGAAGCTGGCCAAGCAGATCGCCGCCAAGATCAAGGAATCCAAGATCAAGGTCGACACCCAGATCAACGGCGACAAGCTGCGCGTCAACGGCAAGAAGCGTGATGACCTGCAGGAAGTGATGGCGCTGCTGAAGAAGGGCGACTTCGAACAGCCGCTGCAGTTCGACAACTTCCGCGACTGATGTGAACCCGTTGCAGCAGGCTCAACCGGCCTGCTGCAGCTTCCGGTACAGGGTGGTGCGCGAAATACCCAGCTGACGTGCCGCGGCGCTGAGATTGCCGGCATGCGCCGCCACCGCCTCGCGCACCGCCTGTGCGCCCTGGCTACGTAGCGAACCCGTCGCTGCCACCGCAACCGCCTGGGTACTGGCACGCGCGCGCACCGGTCCGCGCAGGTACTGCACCTGCAAGGCGCTGTCTGCACGCAGTGGCACCCGATGTACCGGCCCGGCCTGCAGCAGGCGGCGACGTTGGTGCGTGCTGGCTTCGGCAAACATTGCGTCCAATGTCATCAACGGCAGGACACCACCACGCGGAAGGCCGAGAAGGCGCCGCGCCACGCTGTTTGCGGCACGCAGCTGGCCGTCTTCGCCCACCGCCAGCACGCCCTGTAGCGGCGTGCCCAGCCAACGCGCGTCGTGCTGCACGGCCAGTAGATGGCAGTCACGCTGCTGCTGGATCAACTGGTTCTCTATCGACAACGCGGCCTGGCGGAAGTAGCCGCGCAGCAACTCGCTGTCACGCTCGCCGATGCCGGTGATATCCAGTGCGCCCAGTACTTCACCATCGGCGCCGTGCAGGGGCACGCTCAGGCAATAGACCTGCGAGAACTCATCAAGGTAATGCTCGTTGCCGCGTACCAGGGCCGGCGCATCCTCGGCCAGTGCGCAGGACGGCGCGGTGGTGCCGATCTCGATCTCACGCACGCGCCGCCCTAGCTGGATCGGCCGCAGTATCGCCTCATCGCCCAGGCCGTGTTCGCGTTGGGCGATGATCAGACCGTCGCGATTGACGCAGAACAGGGTCCAACGGCGGCCACCGAACGCCGCCCATAGGTCATCCATGTCCTGGCGCACGCACCGCGCCAACAAACGATCCACCGGATCGTCCAGACGCAGCTTGCGTTGCACCAACGAAGAATACTGTGGCGCCTGCTGCGGACGCACGCCCGCTTGCCGCGAGCGCTCCCAGGAACGCAGCACGGCCGGTGCCAGCAGTTGCGCAGGCAGGCTGCCGCCTTCCGCGAAGCGCTGTCGCGCTGCTGCCAGGCGTTGCTGCTGCATGAGCGTGGTGGCCATGGGCGTCCTCCAGACAACTGCACCCAGCCTACACCTCGCTCGCTGACTGAATTGCCATCGCGGACCCGTTCGGCCCGCGATGGTTTGTTCCATCAACCGATCTTGAGGATGGGCTTCAAAGTAATGCCCTTGGTGCTGTCCTCGGCTGCCTGGTTGATCTGCTCCAACGGATAGAACTTCACCAGCTTGTCGAACGGGAAGCGGCCCTGCTGGTACAGCTGTACCAGCTGTGGGATGAATACCTTGGGCACGCTGTCGCCTTCGACGATGCCGCGGATGCTGCGCCCGCCCAGCAGCAGGTTGTTGACATCGAACTCGGCCTTGGTGCCCAGCTTGGGTGCACCCACCACGCCGATCATGCCCAACCCGCCCAGCGCTTCGATGCCCTGCGCCAACACCTCCGGGCGACCGGTGGATTCCAGCGCGAAGTCAGCACCGCCGTCGGTGATGGCACGCACCGCCTCGATCACATCCACCTCGCGGCTGTTGATCGTATGGGTGGCACCCAGTTCCTTGGCCAGCTCCAGCCGCGACGGCACCACGTCGATGGCGATGATGGTGGTGGCACCGGCCACACGCGCAGCCATCACCGCACTCAAGCCAACCGCACCCGCACCATAGGACGCAAAGCTGCTGCCAGCGCCGACCTTGAGCGAGTTGATCACCGCACCGGCACCGGTCTGGATGCCACAGCCCAACGGGCCGAGCAGCTCCAACGGCGCATCGACCGGCACCTTGATCGCATTGTTCTCGCGGCTCAGCGCGTAGGTTGCGAACGAGGACTGGGCGAAGAAATGATCGTGCAGCGGCTGGCCGTGCGGGTCCTAGATGGCGGTGCTGCCGTCCAGTTCACCACCGCCGAAGTTCAGCCCGTAGAAATCCTTGCAGTACGCACCATGACCGCCACTGCAGGGGTTGCAATGCCCGCAGGCACCGTAGGTGAGCACTACATGGTCGCCGACCTTCAGATCCTTGACACCCGGGCCCAGCGCTTCGATCACGCCCGCACCTTCATGGCCAAGTACTGCCGGCAACGGCACCGGGTAGTACTGGTCGCGCACGATCAGGTCGGTATGGCACAGGCCGGTCGCAACGACACGCACCAGCACCTCGTCATCCTTGGGACCGCGGATGCGCGCCTTCTCGATGGTGAACGGCTTTTCCTTCTCGCGCACCACCGCCACGGTGATGTCACGCAGTTCTGCAGATGCACTCATGGGTTTCTCCTGTTCAGAGTGGATAGGCCGGGGCTTCGCCCTTGATGGTCAGCCACTGCCATTGGGTGAACTCTTCGATGTTGGCCGGGCCGCCGATGCTGCTGCCATTGCCGGAGGCACCGACACCGCCAAACGGATTGACGACCTCGTCATTCACGGTCTGGTCGTTGATATGCAGGATGCCGGTGTGCAGTTGTTCGCCCAGCTTCAGGGCACGGCCAACATTGCTGGAGACGATGGCCATCGACAGGCCGTACTCGGTGTCGTTGGCCAACGCTGCGGCGTCTTCATCGCTGTCGAACGGCACCACCACCGCCACCGGTGCGAAGATCTCCTCACGGAAAGCAGGATTGGTCTTGTCCACGCCACTGAGCACGGTCGGCTCGAAGAACAGATCCTGATAGGTGCCGCCGGTTTCCAGTGCCGCCCCGGCCGCTGCCGCCTCGGCCACAACGCGCGCGGCATGGTCACGCTGCTGTGCGTTGATCAAGGGGCCCAGCGCGACATCGGCAAGCGCCGGATCACCGACGGTCAGTGATTGCGCTTTGGCGATGAGCTTTTCCAGGAACTGCGCATAGATGCCACGTTGAACCAGCACGCGACCGGTGGCCATGCAGATCTGGCCCTGGTGCAGGTAGACGCCCCAGGCGGTATTGGCGATGGCCAGGTCGATGTCGGCATCGTCGAGCACGATCAGCGCATTTTTGCCGCCGAGTTCCAGCGACACTTTCTTCAGATGCCGGCCAGCTGCTTCACCTACCTTGCGGCCGGCAGCGGTGGAGCCGGTGAACTGGATCATGGCGATATTCGGATCACTGGTCAGCGCCGCACCCGCTGCGCCGTCGCCCGGCAACACATGCAACACACCCGCCGGCAATCCGGCCAGTTCAAACAGGCGCGCAATCACCAAGCCACCGCAGACCGCCGTACGCGGATCCGGCTTGAGCACCACCGCATTGCCCAGCGCCAGCGCCGGCGCAACGGCACGCATCGCCAGGTACAAGGGGAAGTTGAACGGCGAGATCACTCCGACCACACCCAGCGGTCGACGTCGCGCCAGATTCAACCGACCCGACGCCGACGGCAGGATCTCGCCAACGCTGCGCGAAGGCAGCGCGACGGCCTCGTGCAGGGCCGTGGTGCTTACCTTGTTCTCGAAGCCGGCTTTGAGCCTGGTCGAACCGGACTCACGCACCAGCCAGTCGATGATCTCGGCCGCGTGTTCATCGGCCAGCTGCGCGGCGCGACGCAGCACCTGCGCGCGGGTTTCATAAGGCGCGTTGGCCCAGTCGCGCTGTGCCTTGGCGGCGGCTGCGGCCGAGCGCGCGATCTGCGCCGGGTCGGCCATCGCAATGCTGCCCAGCACCTTGCCGGTGGCCGGCTCGATCACATCCTGCTGGCTGCTGCCGGCCTGCCATTGACCATCAAACTGCTTGCCTGCCCATAGCGCGGGGGGAAGAAATACCTGTTCTGCCATTGCCTGTACTCCTGGCGGGGTCTGTGCCGACATTGAATACCTGCGCCCGGCAGCTGCCTATTAGCCGCCGGCGAGATCCTTGCAAGCCGCTGAAAGCATGGGGATTTCAACAATGCATGCTGTCCAGTTTGTGGACAGTGAACGTCACCGCGATGACACCAGCACGGCAGCCGACGTGGTTGGCCACTACAATCGCCTGCCCTGCCAGCCCAAGCTCCCGCCATGAACGAACCAGCCATGAACGAAGAAGCCACCATCGATCCCATCGCCGTCACCCGCAACTGGGTGGAGAAGGCCGTGATCGGATTGAACCTGTGCCCGTTCGCCAAGGCCGTCTACGTCAAGCAGCAGGTGCGTTTCGTGCTGAGCGATGCGAGCACGCCCGAGGCGCTGCTGGAGCAGCTGGCCGAGGAGCTGGTGTTGTTGCGCGACACCCCGGCCGAGCAGATCGACACCACGCTGATCATCCATCCGGACGTGCTGGAAGATTTCCTGGACTACAACGACTTCCTAGAGAACGCGGACGCGGCGGTGGAAGCACTGGATCTGCAGGGCATCCTGCAGGTGGCCAGTTTCCACCCGCAGTACCAGTTCGCCGGTGCTGCTGCCGATGACGTGAGCAACTACACCAACCGCTCGCCCTACCCGACCCTGCACCTGCTGCGCGAAGACAGCGTGGAGCGCGCGGTGGCCGCTTTCCCCGACCCGGATGTGATTGTCGAGCGCAACATCGCCACGCTGGACAAGCTGGGCGTGGAAGGCTGGCATCGGGTGCTGGGCGGCGGTGAAGGCAACGCCTGAGAGATGCACCTGTAGTGCCGAGCCATGCTCGGCAGAGGCGTTACCGGTAATGTCCAATGTAGTGCCGAGCCATGCTCGGCAGGGGCGTTACCGGTAATGTCCAATGTAGTGCCGAGCCATGCTCGGCAGGGGCGTTACCGGTAATATCCAATGTAGTGC